>JAUZQA010000026.1 GCA_030705665.1 Bacillota bacterium | reverse complement strand
GCGCATAGGTAGATGGACGGCCTATCCCCAGCTCTTCAAGCGTTTTGACCAGCCTTGCCTCGGTATATCTTGGCGGCGGCTGTGTAAAATGCTGTTTCGGATCCAAATCCTTTTGGATGACTTCATCGCCTTCTTTTAGGTCCGGAAGCATGTTTTCCTTTTCTTCTACCTGATCATCTGTTCCTTCCACATAAAGCTTCATAAATCCAGGAAATTTTATCTTTGATCCCGTTGCCCTGAACAATACATTTCCATTTTGTAAATCTACACTCATTGTATCCATAACAGCTGGTGCCATTTGACTTGCCAAGAAACGGTCCCAAATTAATTTATACAAACGAAATTGATCTCTTGAAAGGAAGTCTTTCATTGAATTTGGATCACGGTACGTACTCGAAGGACGAATCGCTTCGTGAGCATCCTGTGCATTGACTTGCTTTTTATCTTTACGCTGCTCTTCTCTTAAATAATTTTCACCATATTCTTCTTTAATGTAATTAGCAGCTTCATTTTGCGCTACTTCTGAAATTCGCGTTGAGTCAGTTCTCATGTATGTGATTAAACCAACCGTGCCTTCTTTTCCCAGCTCAATTCCTTCATAGAGCTGCTGAGCGAGCATCATCGTCTTTTTTGCCCGAAAGTTTAGTTTCCTTGCTGCTTCCTGCTGCAAAGAAGAAGTGGTAAAAGGCGGTGCCGGATTTCGTTTCCGTTCCTTTTTTGTCACAGACATCACTTTAAACTTATTTCCGTTTAACTGCTTCAGGACGTTTTTAACCTCTTCTTCTGTCCTCAGCTCTTTTTTCTCATTATCAAGCCCGTAGAAATTGGCACTAAAACGGGACTTGCCTTTTAGAAATTCAGCTTCAATTGTCCAATATTCTTCCGGGACAAAAGCCTTTATCTCTTTCTCTCTGTCAATTATCAAGCGGACAGATACAGTTTGAACACGGCCAAAGCTTAGCCCCTTTTTTATTTTCTTCCACAAAAGCGGACTGACGTTATAGCCAACAAGACGATCAAGAATTCGCCGTGCCTGCTGGGCATCAACTAAATCCATATTAATTGGCCGCGGGTGTTTAAATGATTCTTTAATGGCATCCTTCGTAATCTCATTAAAAACCACACGGCAATCCGAATGAATGTCTACCGATAAGCTGTGGGCTAAATGCCAGGCAATTGCTTCCCCTTCGCGATCCGGGTCAGCTGCGAGATAAACCTTTTTTGCTTTTTTTGCAGCTGTTTTCAATTCTTTTAAAACAGGACCCTTGCCGCGGATCGTAATATATTTAGGGTCATAATTATTTTCTACGTCTACGCCCATTTGACTTCTGGGCAAATCCCGAACATGTCCCATGGATGCTTTTACTTTATATTTGTTCCCTAGATATCGTTCAATCGTTTTTGCTTTCGCCGGAGATTCAACGATTACAAGAAAATCTGACATCCAATCATCCTCCTTAGAGGGATAGAAGAAATATGTAAGCTATGGCATTCTTAAACCAATCGAAGATGCATACCTTTTTGAGTGTTTTCTTTAATACTTATTCAAGTAACTTGTACTGAAGAAAATACTTTACACAAATGTCTATTCCCCAATTTATTCAAATTTATTTTCAATTCGATAAATCATTCATTAACAAAATTATACTTTTTTAAAGAATAAAATATCCATTATTATTCAATAATTCAACTGGCTTGTCAATTGTTAGCTATAAAACCGCTTTCACTTCCATAATTTTCAAAATGAGCAAGGAACATTTATACCAACATCTGTTGCAAAATTTATACCATATCTCCAAGAATTTCAACCTTTTTTTCTAAAAGCCAAAAAAATTTCTGAAAAAAAATCGGAAAATAGACAGATTTTAGGATAATAAATGTTTCATTTCTTCTAATACCCCCTCGGCGGAGGTAATAAGTTTCGCTCCCTGTTGAATAATATGATTTGTGCCGCTAGAAAGCGGATTAAAAATGCTCCCTGGCAAAGCGAATACTTCTCGGCCTTCGTTAACAGCGTAGTTTGCTGTAATTAATGAACCGCTTTTTATATTGGCTTCAATTAATAATGTACCAAACGAGAGGCCGCTAATGATTCGATTCCGAGCAGGAAAGTGCCATTTTTCAGGTATTGTATCTGGTGGATACTCTGAAAGAACAAGTTGAGTTTTCATCATTTCTAATGCCAAACCAGTATTCTCCTTTGGATAAATATTATTCAAGCCACCTGCAATGACAGCAATGGTACTTCCATTTAGCTGTAAGGCAGATTCATGTGCAAACGTATCAATTCCTTTTGCCAGCCCGCTTACAATCACTACTCCTTTTTCTACTAAACGAGGGAATATAAAGCGAATTGCACTTTTTCCATACTGTGTTCCTTGACGTGACCCTACGACCGCAAGCTTTGGCTCCCTGCCCAAAAGTGAGAGATTCCCCTTTGCAAAAATAGCCCAGGGAGGCTGGTAGATTTGTTTTAAGCTTTCTGGATATTCCTTATCAAAGATAGAGATTACTTGAATGTCGTTTGACTTGTATTGGCGAATTTTGTTGTGGGTAGATTCGAAGAATTGTGGATTGGTTTCAAATGGGATATTGCATGGTGAAGAGGAGAATTGATGAAAATCGTTGACAGTTTGCTGATAGAGCGAAGATAGATGGGGATCTTTTTTTAACAATTGATACACGGCAGTCCAAGAGATACCAGGATAATGAAGTAAATGAATCAGCCTTTCTTTTAGTTCATCCATTCCAAAGCCTCCATTTTAAGAAATTATTTAAGCAGAAGAAATAGCCCCTCGAGAATGGAGGGACTATTTCTGATCATCCACTTAATGTGTTTTACATTTTTCGAATAAACCTTTTTCTTTTAATGCTTCGATTAATGTTTCACCCATAACAGATGGAGTATCTGCTACTTTAATGCCGCATTCGTTCATGACACGGATTTTTTCATCAGCAGTACCTTTACCGCCGGAAATAATCGCACCAGCATGGCCCATACGTTTTCCTGGAGGTGCAGTACGTCCGCCAATAAAGCCGACAACAGGTTTCGTCATATTCGCTTTAACCCACTGTGCAGCCTCTTCTTCAGCTGTCCCGCCGATTTCACCAATCATGATAACCGCATAAGTTTCAGGATCCTCATTGAAAGCTTTTAGAACATCGATGAAGTTTGTTCCGTTAACAGGGTCGCCACCGATACCAACTGCAGTAGTTTGGCCGATTCCAGCTTGTGTTAATTGATGTACAGCCTCATATGTTAATGTTCCAGAGCGGGAAACAACACCAACATGGCCTTTTGTATGAATATAGCCAGGCATAATACCGATTTTGCACTCATCTGCAGTGATCACACCAGGGCAGTTCGGACCAACAAGACGAGTTTTCTTGCCTTCCATATAACGCTTAACCTTTACCATATCCAATACTGGAATATGTTCAGTAATACAGATGACAAGATCTAATTCTGCATCTACAGCTTCAATAATAGAATCCGCTGCAAATGGTGCAGGAACATAAATAACCGAAGCATTTGCACCAGTCGCATCAACAGCCTCTTTCACAGTATTGAAGACAGGTACTCCCTCAACCTCTTGACCGGCTTTACCAGGAGATGTTCCTCCAACAATTTGCGTACCATATTCAAGCATTTGCTTCGTGTGGAAGCGGGCAGTTCCGCCAGTAATCCCTTGGACAATGACTTTTGTATTTTTATTAACAAAAACGCTCACGTTAATTCCCCTTTCTATCCTATTTCACTAATGAAACGATTTTTTGTGCTCCGTCTGCCATGGATTCAGCAGCAGTAATATCAAGTCCTGATTCACCAAGAATTTTCTTTCCTAAGTCAACGTTCGTTCCTTCTAAACGAACAACCAGCGGAATAGAAAGTCCAACTTGTTTAGCTGCTTCAACTACACCGTCAGCAATAACATCACACTTCATGATTCCACCAAAGATATTAACGAAAATACCTTTTACGTTTGGATCAGAAAGGATAATTTTGAATGCTTCTGTTACCTTTTCAGCAGTAGCACCGCCCCCAACATCAAGGAAGTTAGCAGGGTCGCCGCCGTAATGCTTAACGATATCCATCGTTGCCATAGCAAGTCCCGCACCGTTTACCATACAGCCGATATTTCCATCTAGGGCAATATAACTTAAATCATATTTAGATGCTTCAATTTCTTTTGGATCTTCTTCTTCAAGATCACGATATGCTACAACGACTTTCTGACGATAAAGTGCATTGGAGTCAAAGTTTAACTTGGCATCAAGAGCCATTACATTACCATCACCAGTTACCACTAATGGGTTAATTTCAGCAATGGAGCAATCTTTTTCGATGTATGCCTGATAAAGTCCCATCATAAATGCGACTGCTTTATTGATTAATTCTTTAGGAATATTAATTGCAAACGCAATTCTTCGAGCCTGATAAGGCATTAAGCCTAATACAGGATCAATTTCCTCTTTAAAAATTTTCTCTGGTGTATTTGCCGCAACTTCTTCAATTTCTGTTCCGCCCTCTTCAGAAGCCATAAGAACAACACGAGAGGTTGAACGGTCCAATACTAACCCGACATAATATTCTTTTTTAATGTCGCAGCCTTCTTCAATCAATAAACGTTTTACTTCTTTTCCTTCTGGACCTGTTTGATGTGTAACTAATGTTTTTCCTAAGATTTCGCTAGCGTATGTACGCACTTCATCCAGATTTTTGGCAACTTTTACCCCACCAGCTTTTCCACGGCCGCCTGCGTGAATTTGCGCTTTTACGACACATACTTGTGTTCCTAGTTCTTTTGCAGCTTCTACCGCTTCTTCGACAGTAAATGCTACCTTCCCATTCGGTACTGCAACTCCATATTGTCTAAGGATTTCTTTTCCCTGATATTCATGGATATTCATTACTCACCCTCCTAAAAAAGCTCATTCATTTATAGACTGCGCCTTCATTGTATATAATATGACAATAGCTTGTCTACCAATATGCAAAATTTTATATGAATTCAAATATCAAGAATAGTAGATTAACATACTTTTTTCTCGTCAAATTCCAACAGAATACCATCATTTTCATCGGTGTTTTTACCGCTATTTTTCCCTATTTTTCGGCTTTTTTATCTAGTTTATAAATAAATGAAAATACTTCTGCAACAGCCTGATACAATTCTTGAGGAATTTTTTCATTAACGTCTAATTTTCCTAATAAATTTACAAGCGTCACATCTTCCTGAATCGGAATGTGATGTTTATTTGCTGTTTCAATCATCCTTTTTGCTATTTCACCACTTCCTTTTGCCGTCACAACCGGAGCATCAAATGCATCAGGATCATAGGATAATGCAACCGCTTTCTTCCTTGAAATACCACTTTCTTCATTCATATACGAACATCTACTCCCATCCCTTGATAATGATCGGCACTTCCGCTTACGGGTATTTTTTTTATGAAGGTTTTCATTGATTTTTCCGATGGCGGGGGTTCAATGATCAATGATGTAAGTTGATAATTTAACTTCTTTAAATTATCCTGCAATAGTGAAATTTGCGAATGTACATTCGTTCCAAGATCATGTGTATCGTTGAGCATGACAATCTTGACGTTTCGATTTTGAAATTGTAAATCGACAAATATTTCACCCAAGTTCTTTAATTCAACAAAAAAAAGAATTCGGCAATTGTCAGGATCAATTTTTCCATTTTCTTTTTTTCTACCATTCCATTGAATCGAAATTTCCGTTTTCTCTTGTTCTAACTGGATGGGAATCTGAGAATAGAACTGTTCGATTATCCCATCCTGCCCCTTATTAGGACTTCTCAGGTCTTCTATAGCTTCTTTTTGTATCAACTTTGTATTTCCCTTAAGAAGTTTTAACTGCACCTTCCCTAGGTCTGATTGAACTTCAAACCAATACTGCTGGTTGGCACCGAGTGATGCTTCTAATTTTGCGATCAATTTTTGAGAGCCAATTTGAACCAAAGCCATGTCATTAGGAAGAAAGCGAATCACTTTTCCATTAATGATTTGCCCCTCACGTAATTTCAATGGTTCCAGCTGGGAAGGTTGTTCAATTTTAATAATCGATTTCAGAAAGCTTAACGGATCCATGTGAGGCCCCCTTTTTAAACCGTCGTCAGCATATCCTTAATCGGTGCAAAGCTTTTTCGGTGATATGGGGTAATCCCAAATGTATGTATCGCATTTATATGTTCTTTCGTCCCATAGCCCATATTTTGCTCAAAGCCATATTGAGGATACGTTCTTGCTAAATCCTTCATCCATTGGTCCCTGGTAACTTTTGCAACAATCGAGGCCGCAGCGATTGAGATACTTTTGGCATCGCCTTTGATAATCGAATCAGATGCAAAGGGGAGTTCCAATTTCATAGCATCAATTAAAATAAAATCCGGCTTTGGAGTTAATTTAGAAATGGCTTCTTTCATTGCCTTTTTGGTAGCTTCATAAATATTAATCTCATCAATAATTTTTGCCGAAATCATCGATATGCCAATCGCGAGTGCTTCTTTCCTAATGATTTCATTGTATTCCTCACGCCGTTTTTCACTAAGCTTTTTGGAATCGTCAATTCCTTCTAAGTAAAAGTCCTGTGGAAGTATGACTGCTGCTGCGGCAACAGGTCCTGCCAAGGGCCCACGGCCTACTTCATCGACCCCTGCAATGAATTGAAAGCCTTGGGCTCTGTATTTCCTCTCATACGTACACATTTCAGCAAACTTTTCTTTTAAAAGCCGTTTGGCCTGCGTCTTTTTGTTCCACTTATCAATGAGGATGCGTACGCCTTTTCGCTCATCATTCTCAAGCTCCATTAAATAGGGGTCTGTCTCATCCTCTATGAAAGATAACCGTTTTTCAATTTGTCCAATCGTTTCTTTTCCCAAAATAATCACCTAACTTTTTTATCGGTTGTTCATAAATTAAATAAAGCTCTCCATTCGGAGAGCTTGTTATTGTTGTTCTGCTTCATTTGATGAAGATACGTGTTCAGGAATATCAAATGTAACTGGTCCAAATTTTTCAGAGCGAATTTCCCTGACGACTAATTCCGCAGTTTTATCGTAATCAATCAGCCCGCCGCTCATGAGACAACCCCTTAGTTTGCCGATATGGTCAAAAAGCTCAACCAAATCATCTGGAACTTTTTCAAGCTGATATCGCTCTTTTAGTCTCTCAGGGTATGTTTTTTCTAAGAATCGTAATGAAAAGACGGCAAGATCTTGTAGATTTAAAAGGGTGTCTTTAATCGCCCCAGTTACTGCCAGTTTCATACCGACATCTTGATCTTCAAATTTAGGCCAAAGAATTCCTGGTGTATCCAACAGCTCCAGCTCTTTTCCTACTTTAATCCATTGCTGTGCTTTTGTCACCCCAGGTGTATTTCCAGTTCTGGCAATATTTCTCTTGGCAAGCCTGTTAATCAGTGTTGATTTTCCCACATTAGGAATGCCGACAATCATGGCACGTATCGCTCTTGGATTCTTCACACCTTTTGCTTTTAATCTGTCAAACTTCTCTTTAAGGATTTGATGTGAGGCTTGGACGATTTCACGCAGTCCTTCCCCAGCTTGAGCGTTAATAGCCAGTGCTTTTACGTCCTTTTCCGCAAAATACTTGATCCATTCTTTTGTGCGCTCTTTATCAGCCATGTCCGCTTTATTTAATAAAACAAGTCTTGGTTTATGCTGGATAATTTCATCAATCATTGGGTTTCTGGAAGAATAGGGAATTCTTGCGTCCACCAATTCAAAAATAATATCAATAAGTTTTAATTTTTCCGTGACCTCTCTCCGCGCCTTTGCCATATGACCCGGAAACCATTGGATCGTCAAACTAACCACCTCATTACTGCCTTTAAAATCTTTCTTTTACAATATGCGCATCCTTTAATGGCCAATATACAATGCTTGTTTTCCCAACCACTTTACTTAATGGAACGGTTCCAATATGACGGCTGTCTTTGCTGAAACGGCGATTATCACCCATTACAAACAATTCGCCTTTTGGAACGGTGTCCCGTCCAATTTTTTCTTTAAGAGTAAACGGGTCTGTTAACGGACCATCCACAAGCTGTTTTTTGTATTCATCCAAATATGGCTCTTTATAGGCTTTCCCATTTACATACAATGTATCGTTTTTATACTCAATCCGATCTCCTGGAAGTCCAATTACCCTTTTAATATAGTCTTTTCCTTCAGGAGCATGGAAAACAATAATATCAAATCGGTGGGGCGTACCAATTTCATAACTTAACTTATTGACAATCATTCGATCCTGATCATGCAACGTTGGCATCATTGACAGCCCATCGACGACAATCGGTGCAAATAAAAAGTAACGAATCACAGCTGCAAGAATAACAGCAATTAATAATGCTTTTATCCATTCCCAAAGTTCATTTTTCTTTTTTGCCATTCTGTTCCCACCAATCCCAATTAAAAATGTATTCATCACTTTATTTTACATAAACATTTACCTATTAAACACGATGGGGTCAATTTTTTAATCAAACTTTAATTAAAAGTTTAAAAAAACGTTACAAATGAATAGATATGTATGAAAAAAGAGCTTGCAGAGCAAGCTCTTTTCTTTTATGATTATCGGATTTCTTTAATACGAGCTTTCTTACCACGTAGGTTACGTAGGTAGTAAAGTTTAGCACGGCGGACTTTACCGCGGCGGATAACTTCAAGCTTCGCAATTTTTGGTGTGTTTACAGGGAAAGTACGCTCAACGCCTACTCCGTAGGAAACTTTACGAACTGTAAAAGTTTCACTGATACCACCACCACGACGCTTAATCACAACACCTTCAAACAACTGAATACGCTCGCGAGTACCCTCGATTACTTTTACGTGTACACGTACAGTATCTCCAGGACGGAAAGCAGGAAGATCAGTGCGAAGTTGTTCTTTTGTGATTTCTTCGATAATTTTATGCATCGTTTTCAACTCCTTCCAACAGATGCTCTTGCAGATTTTTCATTCCCTTTGCAGCGGAACATCGTTATCAAACATAAGCATTCGTGCTTAAGTCACAAGATGTATCATAACATAAATATTGTTTTACTGCAATATTACTTCGTTTCTTTTTTTATTTCCTCAAGCCATTTCTGTTGCTCTTTTGTTAATTCAACTTTTTCAAGCAAATCCGGCCTTCGCTCTAGTGTTCGTCTTAATGATTCTTTTGTCCGCCATTCTTCAATTAATTTATGATTTCCCGACATTAGCGTATCCGGTACCTTCATTCCCCGAAAATCGGCTGGTCTTGTATAGTGCGGATGCTCCAGGAGTCCTGTACTGAACGAATCCTGCTGGTGGGATTCCTCTTTACCTAATACCTCAGGAAGGAGTCTGACAACACTGTCAATAACCACCATTGCACCCAGCTCGCCTCCTGTAAGAACATAGTCTCCAATCGAGATCTCATCTGTAACAAGATTGGTTCGAATTCTTTCATCATAGCCTTCATAATGGCCGCAAATAAAGATCAGATGCTTTTCTTCGGCCAATTCTTCCGCTTTTTTTTGCGAATACCGTTCTCCTTGCGGACAAAGCAAAATGATTCGGGGGTTAGACTCGTTTGTCTGCTTGGTTAGGTTCGCTACCGCATCAAAAATAGGCTGTGGCTTCAAAACCATCCCAGCCCCGCCCCCATAGGGGTAGTCATCGACTGTATTGTGCTTGTTGTCAGCAAATTCTCGAAAATTGGTAACGTGGTAACTTACTGCTTCTTTTTCCGCCGCCCTTTGTAAAATCGAATGTCCTAATACTCCTGAAAACATTTCTGGGAAGAGGGTAAGAATGTCGATTCTCATCATGAAAGTAACCCTTCCATCGGATCAATCAAAATAATTCTTTCTTTTAAATCGACTTTTTTAACGACATCATCAATATATGGGATCAAAATCTCTTTTCCTTTTTTCCCTTTTACGACCCATACATCATTCGCACCGGGTGTTAAGATTTCGGTAACCTTTCCAACTTCTTCACCATTCTTCGTAAAAACAAGACAGCCGATGATTTCATGAAAATAAAACTCACCTTCGTCAAGCTCCCCAAGTTGGGATTCTGGCACCTTAATAATTCCATCACGAAACTTTTCAACTTCATTAATGTTTTCATAACCTTCAAAAAGCAATAAGTCAAAATTCTTATGCTTGCGGTGGCTTTTGATTGTTAGCTGAACCGGTGTTTCATTTTTTGGCAAAAAGAGAAATAGAACATTTCCTTTTTTATATCGTTCTTCCGGAAAATCAGTAGTCGATATGACTCGTACTTCACCTTTGATTCCTTGAGTATTGACGATTTTCCCTACATTGAACCATTTTTCCATATATATCACCTCTAGCGTATCTCCGTTATAATTCCGTCCTTAATGATAATGGCTGGTTGTCCAAGCCTTTCTTCCCAGTTGTCGCCTACATTTATGTCAATCAATGCTTGAACTTCTTTTTCTTTTAATTCGCTGCCTAAGGGTAGCATATGTAATTGCTCGATTTGAAACTCAAGGAGCTTTTGTTTTTCTTCGCGTTTTTGGATTTCCTTTTCGAAGTGAGTTTTCAAACCGTGCATTTGAAATTTTTTCGTTTTTTCCAGACGCTTCAATTCAAAGTGGAGCTGGTCGCTTTCTTTCCCAAGCTGAAGCTTTCTTTCCATGTATTTATAAAGTAATTTTTGCTTGCTGTTTTCGGTTAAAATTTGTTTCACCACAACGGTTTGGAGTATTTTCACTGTAATACCTCCTGCATGGATTTTTTTGAACTTTGCCACTTTGCTATTACTATAACAAAAAGAGAGGGTTTAACCCCTCCCTTTTGTCTTAGTTGTAAAAGCTATTCACCAATTTCTAAAAAAATCTTCTTCTGTTGAGATGATCCTGCTGCATAAACAACCGTTCTGATCGCCTTTGCAACGCGCCCTTGCTTGCCAATCACTTTTCCCATATCAGCCCTGTTAACAGAAAGCCGATAGGTGACACGTTGGTCATCTTCGACCTCAGCGACGTGAACGTCTTCTGGAAAATCGACAAGAGGCTTAACAATTGTCTCAATTAATTCTTTCATCATCGTAAACTTACTTGCTTAGTTTAGCGTTATGGAATTTTTCCATGATGCCTTGGCTAGAGAATAAGTTACGAACAGTATCAGATGGTTTTGCACCATCTTGTAACCATTTTAGTGCCAATTCTTCGTTGATATCCAATAATGCTGGTTGAGCAACTGGATTGTATGTTCCAACTGTCTCAATGAAACGTCCATCACGTGGTGAACGAGAATCTGCTACTACAATACGATAGAAAGGAGTCTTTTTTGCTCCCATACGTTTTAAACGAATTTTAACTGCCATTTTAAATAAGCACCTCCGAATAGTCTCACAAGATAGAATGATACCAGAAAAGTAATATGTTTGTAAAGTGTTTTTTCTTTACATTTAATTTAGAACGGTTTAAAAGGGAACTTCATCCCGCCTAAGCCGCCTTTTTTCTTGCCTTTTTGCTGCATGCCTGAGAATTGCTTCATCATTTTTTTCATGTCTTCAAATTGTTTTAATAAGCGGTTCACCTCGGGAACTGTACGCCCGCTCCCCTTGGCAATCCTCTTTTTACGGTTTGCATTAATGATTTCAGGATGTTCCTTCTCCGCCATTGTCATTGAGCGAATAATAGCTTCAACGTGTCCGATTTGCTTTTCATCGACTTGAATGTTATTTAGACCCTTAATTTTATTTGCACCAGGCATCATTTTCAACAATTCATCAAGCGGCCCAAGTTTGCGAACCTGGCCAAGCTGTTCCAAAAAGTCATCCAATGTAAAGCTCATTGTCCGCATTTTTTGTTCAAGCTCTTTGGCTTTTTCCTCATCGACATTGGCTTGAGCCTTTTCAATGAGAGTAAGCACGTCACCCATGCCAAGGATCCTGGAGGCCATCCTTTCAGGGTGGAATGGCTCAATGGCATCCATTTTTTCCCCAAGACCGACAAATTTGATTGGTGTATTTGTGACAGCACGTACGGAAAGCGCAGCACCACCGCGAGTATCACCATCAAGTTTTGTCAAGACAACACCCGTTAAGCCCAGCAGTTCGTTAAAGCTTTGAGCGACATTGACAGCATCCTGTCCAGTCATGGCATCAACAACAAGGAAGATTTCGTCAGGCTTTGTCAGCTCCTTGATCTCCTTAAGCTCGTTCATTAAAGCTTCATCAATATGAAGCCGCCCTGCTGTATCAATAAGGACATAATCATGATGTTCTTCCCTTGCTTTTTCAATAGCCTGCTTGGCAATCTCAACTGGGCTAACTTGATCGCCCAACGAGAATACTGGCATACTTAGTTGCTTTCCAAGCGTCTCAAGCTGTTTAATCGCTGCGGGACGGTATATATCTGCTGCTACAAGCATAGGGTTCCGATTGTACTTTTTCCTTAGCAAATTAGCAAGCTTACCAGTTGTTGTTGTTTTACCGGCACCCTGTAAGCCAACCATCATAATTACGGTTGGAGGTCGGCTGGAAACAGCAATTTTACTTTGCTCTCCACCCATCAGGGCAGTTAATTCTTCCTGAACAACCTTAATTACCTGCTGACCAGGGGTAAGGCTTTTTAATACCTCTTGCCCTACAGCACGTTCACTTACCTTTTTAACAAAGTCTTTAACAACCTTGAAGTTTACGTCGGCTTCTAAAAGAGCAAGGCGGACTTCCCTCATCATCTCTTTTACATCCGCTTCGTTGACCTTCCCTTTTCCACGAATCTTATTAATTGTATTTTGCAGACGGTCGGCTAAACCTTCAAATGCCATCTATGCCGCCTCCTAATCTAATTTCTCAAGCTCGGCTATAGTTTCTAAAATCGCCTGCTTTGAAGGGGAGTTTTCATTGAGCATCTCTTTTAATTGTGTAAAAAGCTTGCCACGATCTTGAAATTTTTGAAGCAACCCCAGTTTTTCCTCATACTCCTCGAGCATTGCTTCAGTCCGCTTGATATTGTCATATACAGCTTGACGACTAATATCATACTCATCTGCAATTTCACCGAGTGAGTAATCGTCCAAATAATAGAGAGACATATAGCTTTGCTGCTTTGGGGTTAACAACGAATTGTAAAAATCATAAAGATAGTTCATTCTCGTTGTTTTTTCTAGCATGCCTATCCCTCCTTGTTAAGTGAAAAACCTTTACAAGTGTAAGTGTACACAGTCCTTGTTTATCTGTCAAGATAGGGTATTCTTGGAGTAACTGACACTTTTAGATTGATAGTGTAATAGAGATAAAAGTGAACTTTAAGAAAGCGATGAAGGACATTTGCCAGACTTTCATCCAGCGTTTTGTCCTTCAGCGCACAAAAATTACTCTTCCGCTTTTTCAACTTGGTCGGCGAATAGCCCGTATACGTATTTTTCAGCATCGAATTCTTGGAGGTCATCCATTTTTTCCCCAAGACCGACGAATTTTACAGGGATGTTGAGTTCATTCCGAATCGCCAGCACGATTCCGCCCTTTGCTGTTCCATCGAGTTTGGAGAGGACGATTCCAGTTACATTTGTAGCTTCTTTAAAGGTCTTCGCCTGGATTAAGGCATTTTGCCCAGTTGTTGCATCAAGGACAAGAAGCACCTCATGTGGTGCACCAGGAACTTCCCTTTCAATGACCCGCTTGACCTTCTCAAGCTCTTTCATCAAATTGACCTTATTTTGCAGGCGGCCTGCAGTATCACAGATAAGGATTTCTACCCCTCTTGATTTTGCGGCTTGAATGGCATCATACATGACAGCTGCCGGGTCAGATCCTTCTCCTTGCTTAATGACCCCGACTCCAACACGTTCACCCCAAACCTCAAGCTGTTCGATGGCGCCTGCGCGGAAGGTATCTCCTGCTGCTAACAGGACAGATTTACCTTCAGACTTATATTTGTGGGCAAGTTTTCCGATGGTTGTTGTTTTTCCAACACCATTAACTCCAACAAACAGGATAACGGTCATGCCATTTTCCTGGATATTAATCTCTGCTGATTGTTCTCCAGCCCCGTTGTAAATATCAACGAGCTTTTCAGATATGACACTCTGAACTTCTTTTGGATCTTGGATATTTTGGCGTTTGACTTCCATTTTCAGTTCGTCAATCAGCTCCATAACCGTATCAAAGCCAACGTCTGCAGAAATTAAGATTTCTTCCAATTCTTCGAAGAATTCTTCATCTACCTTTCGATATCTGGCTACAAGGTCATTCATCTTTCCTGAAAAATTATTTCGTGTTTTCGCTAAGCCATCTTTAAATTTTTCAGTTACAGCATCAGTTTGCTTGGTAATTTTCTCTTTTAATTTTTTAAAAAAGCTCATACGGTCACATCCTCTTTTTTATGATTCCACATACTCTTTCATTTCCTCTAATCGAACGGATACGAGTTTGGAGACGCCTGATTCCTGCATTGTCACCCCGTATAAGACGTCGGCTTCTTCCATTGTCCCTTTGCGATGGGTAATAACGATAAATTGGGTTTCCTCACTATACCGCTTCAAATATTGACTAAAACGGAATACATTGGCTTCATCGAGGGCTGCTTCGACTTCATCCAAGATACAGAATGGCACCGGACGGACCTTTAAGATTGAAAATAACAGGGCAATTGCCGTTAAGGCACGCTCACCGCCTGATAACAGACCTAAGTTTTGCAGCTTCTTCCCCGGAGGCTGTGCGACAATTTCAACCCCAGTGTTTAGAATATCATCTGGCTGCGTTAATTTTAAATCTGCCCGGCCGCCGCCAAAAAGGGCACGGAAAACCGGTTCAAAATGGGAACGAATCTCGGAAAAGGTGGTCTCAAAGCGCTTTTTCATTTCTGTATCCATTTCATCGATGACCTTAAAGAGGGTGTCCTTTGCTTCCTGAAGATCATCCTTTTGTTCATGCAGAAACTCATATCTTTCGGAGACACGTTCATATTCCTCAATGGCACCGAGGTTTACGTTCCCGAGTTCTTCAATCGCTAATTTTATTAGCTTTACTTTTTTGCGAGCTTCTTCAACTGGAATCGTGAGCGGGTATTGCTCCTTTGCACCATCAAAGGTTAATAAATATTCCTCTCTTAGATGAGCAAGCCGATTTTCAAGTTCTACATCTAAGCGATTAATCTTGACTTCCTCATCCTTTAAAACCTCAACCATTCCTTTATGCCGACGTTTTAATTCCTTTGCCTCAAGCTCAAGATCTTCAAGCGATGTCTGCAGCGTAAGGCGCTCCTGTCTTCTTTGAGAAATCAGTTGAATTGTTTCTTCCTTATCCTGC
>JAUZQA010000259.1 GCA_030705665.1 Bacillota bacterium | reverse complement strand
TTGGTAAATCTGAAAGATGGTCTCGCAATTGACCCAAGGGAATATTAATGGAGCCTTCAATATATCCCATTTCTCTTTCTATTGGTTCCCTAACGTCAATTAACAAACCACCATTTTGAAGAATTTCATTCATTTCATGCCATTGAACAGTTTCAACTAATCCGTTTACGATGTTAGATGCAGCATATCCAGCCATATTAACTGGATCTTTTGCAGATGAATAAGGAGGTGCATAGGCTAACTCCAGATCCGGCAAATCAAAGATAGTCAAACCACCTTTTATGGCTGTTGCAATGACGTCAATTCGTTTATCCGCACCATCATAGGAAACTGCCTGAGCTCCAAAAATTTTCCCAGTTTCTTTATCAAAAATTAATTTAAGGGATATAGGAAATGATCCTGGATAATATCCCGCATGTGATCCAGGGTGAATATGAACTACTTCACAAGGTATTCCAAGGCGTTTTAATGTTTTTTCATTATTACCAGTTGCGGCTACAGTCATATCAAAAACTTTCGCAATGGACGTACCTAACGTTCCATTATATTTAGCTTGTATCCCATTTATATGATCCGCAACGATTCTCCCTTGACGATTGGCTGGCCATGCAAGAGGGATTTGAGTTGGCCTACCATTAATATAATCTTTGACCTCAATAGCATCTCCTATGGCATAAATATCAGGATCTGCCGTTTGCAGGTGTTCGTTAACCTTTATGCCTCCCCGAGCCCCAACCTCCAGGCCCGCCCCAATGGCTAATTCGTTTTCCGGTTTGACTCCAATTGCTAATATAATCATATCCGTTTCAATTTGTTTGCCGCTTTTTAAGCTTACGGTCTTCCCGTTCTCTCTAAACTCCGCAACCCCGTCCTCTAGCACCAAATTTATTCCTTTTTCACGGAGATGTGAGTGTAAAATAGCAGCCATTTCGAAATCAATCGGTGCCATGATTTGATTGGACATTTCAACAAGGGTTACTTGAATTCCTGATTCAACAAGGTTTTCAGCCATTTCAATCCCAATAAAACCTCCGCCAATAACTGCTGCTTTTTTAGGTTTCTTAGTTACTACATAGGATTTAATTTTATCGGTATCTGGAATGTTTCTTAAGGTAAATAAAGAATCTGCTTTTTCAATTCCTGGGATAGGTGGCTTTATTGGACTTGCACCAGGAGATAACACAAGTTTATCGTATGACTCTTCGTATGTTTGGCCTGTCTTTAAATTTTTTACTTCAACAGTTTTTTTCTCACGATTAATTTTTGTTACTTCTGATCGATTACGAATATCTAAATGAAATTTCTCTGACATTCCTTCCACGGTTTGAACTAAAAGCTGATCACGTTCCGATATTGCTCCACCGATGTAATATGGTAACCCGCAATTTGCAAATGAAATATATTCACCTCTTTCAAAAAGGATAATCTCAGCTTCTTCATCTAATCTTCTTAATCGAGCTGCTGTAGTGGCTCCCCCCGCAACTCCGCCAACAATAATGATCTTTTTTTTCATCTGTAAATCCCTCCTAGGAGAATATATGTGAATTGTATCACGTTATACTTTTACCTGTATGGGTATATAAAAAACGACACAAAATTGTAAAAAACTAAACACGATTGAAATGAAGAACAGGTAAATAAATTAAATAAAGGAGTGAGTAACAAGCCTCACTCCGCCATGATGAATTTATAGCTGGTATCATTCTCCCTTTAGGAGTTTTGCTTCTCTAATAATGTTTGTAATTGCTATTTTGATATTCTCCGGAGTCGTTGCCAGGTTTAGTCTAATGTACCCTTTATAATCAGTACCGAACCATTCTCCAAAATCCACAGCTAGTCGACAGCGGTCTTGAATAAATTCTTTTGTCTTGACTGGTGGAACGATTTTATTTAGGTCCATAAACATTAAATATGTTCCTTCTAATGGCGTAACTGTAATTTCCGGAAGCTCTTTATTAAGGGTATCTCTTACATAAATAAAGTTTGAATAAATAACGCTCTTTACAGATTCTAACCACTCGCCTCCGCCAGCGTAACCTGCCTCAGTCGCAGTAAGTCCCATCGTATTAAACTCTGTTTGATTCACTGTTTTTACATATTTATCATACTTTTCTCTAAGTGCATCGTCTGTAATGATTATATTGGAATGAATCAGTGCTGCCAGGTTGAAAGTCTTTGAAGCAGAATTCACTGTAACGATTATATCGCGATATTTTCCGTCCTTAACCACTGCAGCAGGAATATGTTGATGACCATCGAAAGTAAAATCCTGATGAATCTCATCTGACACAATCAAAACATTGTGTTTTTTACAGATTTCAAATAGTTTTTCTTGCTCTTCTTCCGTCCAAACTCTGCCAGCTGGGTTATGTGGAGAACAGTGTATATACAGTTTTGCATGGGTATCAATGATTGCCTGTTCAAATCGGTCATAATCAATTGTGAAATAACCATTAACATTATTTAATGAGCAAGTAATTAGTTTCCGACCACAATCACGAACGGCATTATGGAATGGATAATATACCGGAGTAAGAATAATGACGGAATCCTCAGGTTCAGTAAAAGCATTAACAAACCAGTAAAGCGCAGCAACTACACCAGTCGAATAGCGAATCCATTCTTTTTTCAATAGAAAAGAATATCTTTCCTCCATCCATTTGAAGTAGACATCAAAATAGCTTTGTGGAACGTAAGAATAACCAAACACACCATGATTCACGCGATTTATAAGTGCTTCCGTAATAGAATCTGCGGTCCTAAAGTCCATATCCGCTACCCACATAGACAGTAGGTCTGGATCTCCAAAACGTTCATTTAACAAATCCCATTTTAAAGATGTTGAATTCTGTCTCTCTACCTTATACTTTTCAACAAATTCTGTATTATTCATGTATAGTTCTCTCCTTTATTCAACCATTTCTATCTTTTAATTACATAAAAGTACAGCTTTCTAGTAATCACTAAAGCTATATTCCTCAAACTAGTTTTGTATCATTGTAACATATAAAAACTATACAATTTTAAAATTGCAAATAATATAATAATTTCCAAATTATAATCTAGACTTATTTCTTGAAACAATAAAGATAGAATTATTACTATTATTTTAAAAAAGTTACTTTCGTTATATTTTGAAATTTACTTTTAAACTAAATTAAACTCGACAGTAAACCTGTAAAGTTTTAAGTATGTTACCTTGAAATAAGGAAAGGATTTCCCTGATAAGTCCACCCCAAACATTTTTTGCAGAGGGAGGGATAAGATGAAGTATCGACTAGATTGGTTAGATGCAGCGAAGGGTTTGGGGATTCTTCTCGTTATGCTTGGCCATACAGATATCCCATCACAACTTAAAACTTATATTTATACATTCCATATGCCTTTGTTCTTTTTTCTATCAGGTTACTTGTTTACATTAAAAAAATTTCCTAATTTAAAAGTCTTTTTATCAAAAAGAACAAAATCATTGATCCTGCCCTATTTATGTTTTTCACTTGTTGCCTACATTTGGTTCATTATTGTTTTTCACTTTGGGTTCGTAAAATACCGCGAGAATTTATTAATGCCATTAATCGGTTCGTTTGTTGCTATAAGAAGTTCACTCTGGACCGTTCATACCGGTGCCCTATGGTTTATTGATTGCTTATTTTGCACCGAATTTCTTTTTTATTTCATAACAAAAATAGGGCGTAAAAAAATAGCAATTGGCATCGTTCTGATTTTTATATCAGTCCTTGGGTGCCTATATAATAAACTGGTCGGAAAGCCGCTACCATGGAGTTTAGATGTTACGATGATCTGTGTTGGATTTTACGGTGCAGGTTATTTTTATAAAGAATATCGTTCGAAATTGGACCGTTTTATTAATAAAAAAACTTTTATTTGTTTAATTTTTATAAATATAGCAGCTGGATACGTGAACTTTATCCATTCTGGAACAAGAGTTGATTTGTACAATAGCAGTTTAGGGAATATTGGGCTTTTCTATTTATCTGCATTCGCAGGAATTGGTGCTTTTATTATCCTTATAAAACGAATTAAGTACAGTAAAAATCTGCAATATATCGGAGAAAATTCTCTCATCTATTTATCGTTGCATCAAAAAATCGTCTTCTTTTTATTTAATCTAATCATTCACAATTTCTTGACTGGCTCTGACAGTATAATAGAAATTCCTATAGTTAAGGGCTTACTTTATACAGTCATTGCCGCGATCGCCTTGGTTCCGGCTGTTTATTCTATTAATCACTTTTTTCCATTCATGTTAGGTAAAACAAAGAGACGCAGTAACAGGCAGGTTACGTTAATTTAGCCATTTTGTTCTTATATATATCGCCAAATAGCTTAACCCAAGAGAAACGCAAAAATGACTGCATCCAGGTGCAGTCATTTTTTTCTATTAAACAAGCTTTTCAAAATGAACTCATTCCTACCTACATTAGGAAAATGCGTTCATTAGGGGAACTATTGCACATTTTTCTGCCAATTCTGCAGTCACCTTTTGAATCCACTCTTTTTCAGCTTGTGCTCTCCCTTTTAAAACTGGATCCTTAGTGGCTGTTGAGTATAAGCTTTGGTTAATAACCCACCATTTTGGGATAATATCCGCACGTTTTAAATCATCCTGTAAGCGGCCAGCCTCTAAAACAGGGGTCGCTTCAGCTAATGTTACAATGACCACACTTGTTTCTTTAGGATCTCTTAAACGCGGCAGTAACATTTTAACGCTCTCCGGAACCTCTCCTGTTGAACGGGCCAATTCTTTATGATAAGACTGTGCAGCGTCTAACAGCAGTAACGTATGACCTGTAGGTGCTGTATCTATCACAACGATTTCGTCTTCAGATCTTGCAACCACTTCGGCAAAAGCACGGAATACAGCAATCTCCTCTGTACAAGGGGAATTCAAATCCTCTTCAATATAGGCAAGGGCTTCTTCATCAAGTTCATTGCTTACTTTCGCTAAAACTTCAGCTTTGTAGGCATCAACTTCTACTTTTGGATTAATACGGCTGATGGTTAATGGTACATTTCGCTCCCTATTTTGAAAAACAAACTCTACATGCGCTGCTGGATCTGTGGTTGTCAGATGAACTTTATGACCTTTTTCCACTAATCCGATTGCGATTGCCGAGGCCATTGATGTCTTTCCAACACCACCCTTGCCCATTGTAAAAATCACTCTTGTATTGTTAGCTGAAAAATCCTCAATAACCTTATCTAAACCCGGTAATGATATGATCTGGTCTTCAGCCTCTGATTGTGCGACCGGCAAAGTATATTGTTTAAATAATTGGCGTAAATTTTGGATACCAGTTAAAGAATATGAAACAAAAGGCAAGGAATAGATGACAACTTTTCTTAAGTCTTCAGGCATTTCCTTTATAGCATTTTGCTGCCGTTCATAAAAGGAAGAAGAGATCATATCTTCAGGCAGATAGGATTGCAACAATCCATTTATAATTAATGCTTGATTTGAAATGCCAATTTCATTCAGTTCTTTTGCAGCACGATTTGCCTCAAATAATGATGTTTCATCTGGCCTGGCTACAAGGATAAGTGTTGTTTTGCTCGAATCAGAAAGTGCATCCATTGTGTCTGAATATATTTGTTTCTTTTCTGCCAACCCTGATAAAGGACCCAAACAAGAGGCGCCATGTGTATTTCCTTCTAAGAAACCACTCCAGGCAGATGGCAGTTGAAGAAGACGGAGTGTATGGCCAGTAGGGGCCGTATCAAAGATAATGTGATCGTATTCCCCAACAACGGATGAATCAGCAAGCAAATTTGTAAATTCATCAAATGCTGCAATTTCAACGGTACAGGCACCTGACAATTGTTCTTCCATCGTTGCAACTACAGTGCCAGGAAGTTTCCCGCGATAGGGTCCAATGATTCTTTCCCGGTAAGCTCTTGCTGCTTCTTCAGGATCAAGATTACAAGCGTAAAGATTAGGGACGTTCGCAACCGCCATTGGAATATTCGTCAGCTCTACTTCCAATACATCTTGGAGATTGGAGGCAGGATCTGTGCTAACAAGCAGAACCTTTTTACCTTCGTCTGCGAATGTTACTGCTGTAGCACAAGCCGTCGAGGTCTTCCCTACTCCACCTTTTCCTGTAAAAAATAAAAACTTTGTGTTCTCAATCATTTTCGG
>JAUZQA010000258.1 GCA_030705665.1 Bacillota bacterium | reverse complement strand
TTCAATCGCTTCGCCGCTGGTTAAATCCAGCTCCCGTAAAATTCGTTGATGCCAATAAGACGCCCAGCCTTCATTCATAATTTTGGTTTCAAGCTGCGGCCAAAAATAAAGCATTTCTTCACGCATCATCGTCAATATGTCACGCTGCCAATCAGAAAGTTCCCTGCTATAGGATTCTATAAACAACAGGAGGTCCTTTTCTGGCTTAGGCGGGAATTTCTTCTTTACATCCTTTTTTTCTTCCAGTTTATCTTTTTCATCCAGCTTCCAAAGATCATCATACGGTGTTGGCATTGGGTGATCATCTGAAGATTCCACGGCATCTTCCATTGTCCAGGATAATTTTGGACGCATCAGTGATGGATCGATATGTTCGTCAATCGCTAAAACCGCATCCAAAAATGTTTCGACTTCCTTTTTCCCATATTTAATTTCATATTGGCGAATTCGATCCGCCGTTGCCGCCATACTTTCAACCATGTCTCTCTTTGTATTGGCAAAACGGATATTGTTTTTAAAAAAGTCACAATGGGCGAGAACATGGGCAACGATTAGTTTATTTTGAATAAGCGAGTTGGAATCAAGTAAAAAGGCATAGCAGGGATTAGAATTAATAACAAGTTCATAAATTTTACTTAATCCCAGGTCATAATGAATCTTCATTTTGTAAAATTGCTTTCCGAAACTCCAGTGTGAAAAACGCGTTGGCATTCCATAGGCACCAAATGTATAAATGATATCTGCAGGGCAAATTTCATATCGCATTGGATAATAGTCTAACCCAAAACCGTTGGCTACTTCGGTAATTTCATTAATGGCATATTCAAGCTCTTTACGGCCTTCAACTTCCATCGAGCCATTCCCCCTTTTTCCTCTTACCACAATGTATGAAGAAAAAACGGGAATGATGAGACGAGAATAAAGAAAAAACGGTATAACTGCTGCAAAATGACCATAAATTTTGGTTAAACGAATCTTAATTCACAATCTTTTTCGCATCCTCTGCCACTTTCAAGCCGACATACTTATTACGTTTCCACTCTTCTTTAAATACAGAAAGGGGAGGATTCCGATCCCCAACGAGATAACTAATTTCAATTGTCATTGCAGGGAGATGATAGGTGGGAATAAACCAATCGGTAAATCCGCCTCCTGTCGCTTTTTTTGGGGGCTTTGCTAATTTGTACCCTGTTAGTTTTGCCACCTTTTTCGCAAGTATGTAATCACGAACCAGATGTATTCCATTCTTATATCTCCAGTAAATTTCCCTCCCAGCGGTATGATAGGTGAGTGCTACACTAGGTTGAATATCCTTAATAAAATTAGTTAAGGCAATAACTTCTGCGGCTTCAAGCGGAGCTTTTCCTTTATAAAATTGGTAAGACGGACTCTTTGGTTTCTCTGGGATCTTCCCCCAATCCATAGGATATTGTCTGTTTAAATCTACTCCAAGTCCATTTGCTTTCCAGCGGATAAAATCATCCTTGCCTTTATTCATGGATAAAAACCGATTTTGTTCTTCTGGCGGAAATTCATGAATATGATTTTGTTGAATATCCACACCATCGGGATTTACCATTGGAACAAACCATATGGAAACATCATTTAATATATTGCTTTGATAAGTTCCTACTGGCAGATGATTTTCATAGGCGTTTGCGTATGTCTCAAGCATTTTCATCAATAACATGCTTGTTAACCATTCGCGTCCATGATGGGAACCGATGAGTAGGATATTTTTCTTCCCCGTTCCCAAGTGAATCGCATAAATTTTTCTGCCAAAATGTGAACAGCCGATTGATTTTATTTGTATACTATCATGGTATTTACTTTTTAGTACGGTTAGATCATTCTGAAGGACCTCGTAGGAATAGGGTTGATTAGTTTGAACAGCAGCCAGAGCTTTTTCTGTCATTAAAAAGGTAAATAATGCGATTAGACAAAGACAGCGAATCATTTAGCCCCTCCAATTTTAATCCTTGTAAATGTTACTAACCCTTAAAACCGCCTTGCCCAACATTTTCTGTGAAAGTTCTTTGGAGAAATTCATACACTATACTCAACTCCTATATTTAAGGAGGAGAATTTAAAAATGAATAAATTGGATTATGATCGTGCGTTGTATTACACGCACCGATCGGAATGGGATAACTTATTGATATTAATGGTAAGAACAAAAGATCAATTCTTATCAAAAAAAATTGAGCATTTCCTGCATGCTTATAATTTCGAAAAAGACTACTCCGTTATTGAGAAAAAGCTTAATTCTCTTTTACGTTACATCGACCACGCAAATGAAAATATTGAATCGGATATGGATCCTATAACGATGTATAGTCTTTCCTAGATGAACGAGTTGATACATTTTATTGTGCTGTGAAACTTTTACAACCGGACAAAAGAATTCCACCACCAAATAAAAACACGGCTTCCGCTTGGAAACCGTGTTTTTTATTGTCTTTAATTTTCTGCTTTGACCTTTTTCATTTTTTGGTCCACTAGGTCCATAAAGTTCTGGCAAACTTCGTTTAATTTTTGTTTGCTTTCATCAAGACTTTTACTGTTAACGCCAAAATAGAATTTTACTTTTGGTTCTGTACCGGATGGACGCAGACAAACCCATGATCCATCTTCAAATATATACTTCAATACATTTGATTTAGGCAGGTTGATTGTTTCTGTCCCTTCACCTGTTTGTCGAACGCTCGTTTGATAATCTTCACTTGCTCGAACAGTTAAGCTGCCAAGAGTCGTTAATGGCTCCGAACGGAAAGAAGCTAATATTTTCTGAATCATTTCTGCTCCTTCTTTGCCTTTTAAGGTAAGCGAACGGAGACCTTCCTGGTAATACCCGTATTTTTCAAATACTTGCATTAAACCTTCATACAGGGAAACCCCTTGCTTTTTATAATAGGCGCATACCTCAGTCGCTAAGATTGCTGCTTGAACAGCATCCTTATCACGAACAAAATCGCCAATTAGATAGCCATAGCTTTCTTCATAACCAAACAAAAAGCTATGCTCGCCTGTTGTCTTAAACTCATTGATTTTTTCAGCAATATATTTAAATCCGGTTAAGACATCAATGGTTGGAAGCTCATAATTGACAGCTATAGCTCTTCCAATTTCAGATGTTACAATCGTCTTTAGGACAACACCATTTTTCGGAAGAATTCCTTTTGCCTGTTTTTGGCTTAGAAGATAATCCAGTAATAAGGCCCCCGTTTGGTTCCCTGTTAAAACCTGGTATTCCCCTTCGTTATTTAAAACGGCAATTCCTAAACGATCGGCATCAGGATCAGTGGCAATTAATAAATCTGCACCAATCTCTTTACCATCCCGAATAGCCAATTCAAAAGCAGCATGTTCTTCAGGATTTGGGCTTTTTACCGTCGTAAATTCCGCATCTGGAAGTTCCTGCTCTTTTACAACTTGTACATTTTTATATCCTAATGCTGTTAACGCATTACGTACTGGTTTATTTCCTGTACCATGCAGCGGCGTATAGACGATTTTAATATCAGACTCTTGAGCAAGGTCCGGATTTTCGGAAATTGTCCGCAATTTTTCAATATAGGCTTGGTCGATCTCAGCACCTATTGTCGTAATCAAACCAGCATCCCGAAGCGGCTTTTCTGTTTCCACTTCAATTAACAATTCATTATCAATTTCATTGACCTTCGCTACCAGCTTGTCAGCAGGTTCAAGCGCCAATTGTCCCCCATCTGAACCATACACTTTATAGCCATTGTATTCAGGCGGGTTATGGCTTGCTGTAATCACAATTCCTGAAAAAGCATTGAAATACCTTACAGCAAAAGATAATTCAGGAGTTGGGCGTAATTCATCAAAAACGTATGTTTGAATACCACGAGTTGCAAGAGTCTTTGCTGCTTCAAGTGCAAATTCTGGTGATTTATGACGCGAATCATAAGCAATAACAACCCCGCGTTTTTTTGCCTCTTCCCCATGTTCTTCTATGTATGCTGCCAAACCGGCTGAAGCCTTACGAACGGTATAAATATTCATACGGTTCGTTCCAGCGCCAATTTCTCCCCGCATGCCCCCGGTACCAAATTCCAGATTCTTATAAAAAGACTCCTCCAGTTGTTTCTCATCTTTTGCTAGTACATCTAACTGACTCTTTAATTCTGGATCTAGATTTTTATACTCCATCCATCTATTCGCATTTTCTTTCCAGTCCATTGGTTTCCTCCTATATAGTAAATAAAAATTTCAGCTGTATGTATTGATTGTTCCTTGCATCTTCTTTTACAGCCAAATTATTCTATACCATCCTTTATTTTATATTTTGACACCATGAAAGTACAACGGTTTTTATTCGTAATTGAAAATAAACGCCTGGGTTGCAGGCGTTTATTTGTTTTATATTAGCATTTCATTTGCGGCTTTTGAATAAACACTAAATATATATTTTTTCATATTTTTTGCTTCCATAAATTGCTCATAATGAAATGGAAAAGACAATCCAAACTTCTCTAGATTTTCTACATTTTTGTTAAATAGGCTGGTATATTCACGATCCAAATTTGGCAGTTCAAGTATAGAAATGACCGTTTGAAGGCTGGTCATTACCTGAAATGCATCCTTTAATGTGCTAAAATCCTCGTAGTGATCGTAAAAAGTGTTTAGTATTCCTAAATGTTCGAATTCTCTAATTTCCTCATCAGCAAAATAAAGTGGAAACACATTTGAATAAATGTATTGTACAAGCTCGCTGATTTCTTCCTCCTGACCCGGTGTGGAGGCAAAAACTATCTTCACTATTAACCCACCTTTGCCATCATAAGTTTTTATCGTAAAATATAAGTAAAGAATATCATAAAATACCCCTTCGGACGCGTGGTAATTATAACCACGAAGTAAGACATACCTTAGTCTGAAGAGCCTTAACTCTGGCGAAAGGAGTCCATATGTTACAGACAACACGTAAGGGAAAATGGCTGGAAATTATTATCCCTCATGAATGGGAAGGCCTGACCATTGATGATCTTTTTCGTAAAATTTGGGAGGCACCAAAAAAGTTAACTTATCACTTTCGAATTGAAAATAAGGTTTTACTTAACGGAAACAAGCCAAACTGGAATTCACCAATGGTTCAAGGAAATAAACTAATGGTTCTTTTATTTGAGGATTACTTCGGAGAAATTTCTCCTACTTACCATGAAGTTCCAATCCTTTATGAGGATGATCATTTAATCGTGTTCAACAAGCCTGCATATATTTCTACACATCCAAACGATATCGAATTGGAAAAAGATACGCTATTGAATGCAGCATTGTACTATTTACATGCTAAGGGTGAATTTTGTAACCTTCGCCATATTCACCGGTTGGACCGTGATACAACAGGGGCCATTCTGTTTGCAAAGCATTCTTTAGCAGGAGCCATTCTCGACCGTATGCTTGAGCAGCGAAAAATAAAACGCACCTATATCGCCATTGTTAATGGAACGTTATCATCTAAAAGAGGAACGATTCAAGAACCAATAGGACGCGACCGCCATCATGCAACAAAAAGGCGTGTATCTTTAAGCGGTCAGGAAGCCATCACACACTTTCAAGTGCTCCGTTTTGATCAAGAAGCAAAACATACATATGTAAAGTGCTGGCTTGATACAGGAAGAACCCATCAAATTCGGGTGCATTTCAGTCATTTGGGCCATCCGCTGGCAGGGGATGTTCTTTATGGAGGAGGAAATCTTTTTAAGCGGCAGGCATTACATGCAGCAAAGCTTGAATTTTCACACCCCATATCTGGTGAGAAGATAATCTGCTATGCCCCATTTATGGATAAACCGCCTATTTTTAACGGAATAAACATTGAGGAAATCTAAAAAATGGAGCATCCCTATATGGATGCCCCATTTTTTTACCACTAACTTGCTTTCCTGAATCCTCTTAAGATTAGACTTAATAACAGGACAAGGACAATCGCACCGATAATTGCCGGTATGATGGCAAAGTTGGCGACATGCGGACCCCAATTTCCTAAAATTAAGGTTCCTAACCATGCCCCGACAAAGCCAGCAATTATATTTCCAATTATACCCCCAGGTATATCTCTACCAACAACCATTCCTGCTAACCAGCCAATTATTCCTCCGACGATTAAGGACCACAGAAATCCCATTTTAACACTCCTTCAGCATTGACTAATTA
>JAUZQA010000257.1 GCA_030705665.1 Bacillota bacterium | reverse complement strand
TTTATTATCTTAACTGCAATGATTTCTATATGGGGAGTACCAGCAATTAAAACTGCTTTAGTTGGAGCCTATGCTGGCACAAATCCAATATTAAAAGTATTAAATGCTCTTGGACATGCTTTAACTTTTGCTCCTAGCGTTCCATTAATTAATGGTAAAATTCTTAATGGTGCACATCAGCCAATTGCGGCAACCTACAATCTCCAAATACTTGGTGCAGCTGGAACAGCGATTTTAATTTCTGCTATTATTTCTAAATTTGTTATCGGTATTTCTTGGAAAAATTGGGGAGTTACTTTTGGTGAAACACTTAAAGAGTTAGCCTACCCAATCCTAACAATTGCTTCCGTTGTTGCATTTGCCTATGTGGCAAACTCTTCAGGTATGGTTACAGCAATGGGTATGACATTAGCAAAAACTGGAGCTATTTTATTCCCGTTCTTCTCTCCATTCCTTGGCTGGCTTGGAGTATTCATTACCGGTTCAGATACATCAGCGAACCTTTTGTTTGGAAATCTGCAAAAGGTAACAGCTACTTCCATTCATATGAATCCTTTATTAGCCTTGGCAGCTAACGCTTCTGGCGGCGGGGTTGGAAAGATGATTTCTCCACAATCAATTGCAGTAGCTTGTGCCGCTGTAGGACTTACTGGAAAAGAATCAGATTTACTCCGATTCACCCTTAAACATAGTATAATCTTTGTTATCGCGTTTGGTATCATTACGTTCTTACAAAACACTGTATTATCATTTATGATTCCAATGCCTTAATGAACTTTTTAAAAAGACCATATCTCATTCTGAGATATGGTCTTTTCTTTCGTTTGTTCGCTGCCTTTTTTGCCTACAATAGGATATAATAAACTATTGTGGGAATTTTTTTAAAGGGAGTTATAGAATATGAACGTTATTTGTTCTACCTTAAATGCAAAGTACATCCATACCAATTTGGCAATCAGATATTTAAAGGCATATGCCTCCCCAGAATTTTCAATCCATATTAAAGAATATACAATTAAAGATCCAATCTTGAATATTGTTTCTGACTTATATCAGCAGCATCCTTCCGTAATCGGTTTTAGCTGTTACATATGGAATATTGAAGAAACAATTAAAGTCATCAGCTTTTTGAAAAAGATCGATCCTTCTCTCATTATTGTTCTTGGCGGTCCAGAGGTTACGTATGATACTGCCGAGTGGATGGAAAGAATTCCTGAAGTTGATTTTATCGTCATGGGCGAAGGAGAACAAACCTTTAAACAGCTGCTTACTGCCATCGAACAAAATGGAGATTTTTCACAGGTCTCTGGAATTGCTCTTCGACAAGAGGGGCAAGTGATCATTACACCGCAAACCAACAAACTTGATTTAAAGGATATTCCATCACCCTATCGCTTTCCTGAGGATGTTCCCCAGTTAAGTAAGCGGATCAGTTATATTGAAACAAGCCGCGGCTGTCCATTCAGCTGCCAATTTTGCTTATCTTCCATTGAGGTTGGGGTCCGTTATTTTGATCGGGAGAAAATTAAAGACGATATCCGCTTTTTAATGGCAAATGGAGCAAAAACGATTAAGTTTGTCGACCGAACCTTTAATATTAGCAGAAGCTACGCAATGGAAATGTTCCGCTTTTTAATTGACGAGCATATTCCAGGCACTATATTTCAGTTTGAAATTACCGCTGATATCATGAGGCCTGAAGTCATTGAATTCCTTAACAATGAAGCTCCTAAAGGACTTTTCCGTTTTGAAATTGGTATCCAATCGACTAACGAATATACAAATGAACTTGTTAAGAGAAAACAAAATTATGCTAAATTAACCAGAACAGTCACAATGGTTAAAAACGGCGCGAAGATCGATCAGCATCTTGATTTAATTGCTGGATTGCCAGAGGAAGATTACAATTCTTTCCGTAAAACCTTTAATGATGTATTTGAGCTAAGGCCGGAAGAACTTCAACTTGGATTTTTAAAAATGCTGCGCGGAACAGGACTTCGACTGCAAGCTGAAGAATACGGTTATACCTTTATGGACTATTCTCCTTACGAAATATTAGGAAACAATGTACTGCCATTTTCGGACATCATTAAAATCAAGCAGGTGGAAGATGTATTAGAAAAGTATTGGAATGACCATCGGATGGATACAACAATTGAATACATAGTAACAAATAGCTTCCCTACCCCATTTGACTTTTTCCAAGACTTTGGAACCTATTGGGACCAAAAGGGCTGGTCGAGAATTGGACATCAGCTGGAAGATTTGTTCCGAAGGCTGGATCAATTCTTAGAAGATTCCCAGGTGAAGGATTTAGAGATCATAAATGGCTTAATGAAGTATGATTACTTAGTAAAGCATAAGTTCAAACCACGAAAACCATGGTGGGAGGCAAGCTTCGAAAAGAAGAATCGAAATGAATTTTATCAACAAATTCTTGAAGATCCTTCATCATTAGGAGCTGAATTTACAAACCTAAATCTTGAGGAAAAAGAACTTTACAAACACACCATGCTGGAAGAATTATCTTTTGATTTAGCACACTTTTTAAAAACAGGTACGATTGTGAAAGGGTACTATTGTTTGTTAGCCTATTTTGCTCCAAACGGTAATGAGACCAAAATCTTTTCATTTAATGTTAAAAAGCCGGTTTAATGACCGGCTTTATTTTTATTTATCCTGGATTTATGTTTATGGTCTTTTTTAGATGCTAAGGGAAATTCAAATAGCTTTGTCCCGTTTACATCTCCGAATTCAACACTAAATTCTTCGCTTGTGGTGGATCTGGTTTTTTGTTCTTTCATTAGGATCTGCCTTTTCTTCCTAGTTTAGAATTTCGATTTGCTCCCTTAATTGCTTCCTCGCCATGTGCAAATTCAGCTGAAAATTCTCCTTCTTGGCGATTTTTACGGGGTGTTTTAGAGTATTTTTCAACCGCATTAAATTCTGCTTTTCGCTTTGCCATACTGATTCCTCCCGTATTATAAAGTGATGCAGTAATTAGTTTTTAACATATCGGCTTAGATGATTCTTTCCTTATATTTCTTTCATAAAAAACGGCTGAAGATAAAAACTAAGAAAAAATAGGAGTGAGGACATTTATGGAACATAAAAAGGAAGATAAGAATTTAAGCATTAATGAAACCTTACCACATCAGATCAGTGCACCAAGCTTTAAAGGAACAGGCATTAAAATGGAACCTCCCTTTGTGAATAAGTTTGGCGTGACAATTGGGGACAGCTTATATGCATCAAAAAATTCCCCATTAGAAAATTGGTCTAAAGAAACGAACCCCGAGATTATGGCTGGAGATGAATGGATTCACCCAACAAATGATATAGGCTGGAATACAACTGAAAATCGCGAACTTTTAGAAAGCAAAAGAAAACCACAAGGCTCTCCATTCATGCATCCTACAAAAGATGTTTCAAAAAGTGCCGATTGATAGGACCAAAAAATCCTATAAACCAATCCAGAAAAACTGGGTTGGTTTTTTTCATTATTTTCTAAGGTTTTTAACATGGCCATTCTTCTATGTGTTGATAAAATTCATAGCTGAAAAATGGAACCTTTTATATAATAAGGCAAATAAGCTTTTATCACAGTTTTTACAGTTGGAGGGACTCCTATGCTATCACCTAAGCTAGCAGAAAATATTGTTAAAGAAGTAAGAAAGCTCATAGGAGAAGACATTATCGTTGTTAACACGGATGGCATTATTATAGCCAGCACAGATAAAAAACGAGTTGGTACCTTTCATGAGGGCGCCAGAATTGCCTCACAAGAAAAAAGAAAGTTGATTATCACAGAAGAAGATCAAAAACGTCTGCAGGGTGTAAAAGCCGGCATTAACTTTCCGATTTTCTTTCAAAATGATGTGCTCGGTGTAATCGGGATTACCGGTATCCCCGAAAAGGTTACACCATTTGGTGAGATTATCCGCAAAATGACTGAGCTGCTTATTAGTGAGAACTATTACGCGGAACAGTTTGATCAGCAATCCCGTGCAATGGAGACATTTATAATGGATTGGGTTCAATTATCAGAGTGGAACCGTAATTTCCTTAATCGCGCCAAAATTTTAGCGGTTAATGTAACTGTTGACCGAATGGCCGCAGTTGTTGAGGTTTCAGGACAAGATTACATTATTTCAAGGGATATATGGTCGTCGATTATAAATTGGTTTGTGAACAATCAAAATGATATTGTGATTCGCTGGGGAAATGAGAGAATCGTCATTTTGTTTGACAGCTCCCTGCGACTTAGCCGAGAGCAGATTCATAAAAGGATTTCAAAGTTCCTTTCGTTCTTAAACAGTAAAATAGGTATCCCTGCTCATTGTGGTATTGGGCAAGTTGTTCCAGCGACTGAATTAAAAAATTCTTTTCGCCAAGCTGAAAGAGCATTAAAAATTGCTAAACAAAAACAAAAAATGATTATTTTTGATGAAGAATTAACCTTGGAAATGATCCTTGATGAACTTAATCATAAAACCAAAACGGAGTTTATAAAGCGGACAATTGCTCCATTGCTTTCAGAAAAAGAATTGCTCGAGACAATTAAAGTCTTTTTTCAGCAAAACAATTCTTTAAAAAATACGGCAAAAGCACTGCATGTTCATATTAATACCCTTCACTACCGATTAAAAAAGATAGAAGAATATACGAATCTGGATACTAAAAATATCCATGATTTATTAAATATGTATATTGCTGTACTCCTATTAGATGAAAACACAAAAAACAACCATTTATCACGAACACATTCGTATGTTCATCCATAGAAGATCATTTTTATTTCTCTATAATGAAAGTATAAGTTCAACATACGAAATGTGATGTGCTTGAAAGTGAAAGCGCATCCATACATGGAGGTCTTCCTATGCTTTCTAATCAAGTAAAAGAGAAAATCATATCAATTGTCTCAAAAGAAAACTTTTTTGATTCCAAAACCGAACTACTTTCTTACTCTTATGACTCAACTCCAAATATGCAATCCATGCCAGATGCAGTAGTAAGCCCAAGAAACACAAAAGAAGTTTCTGAAGTCGTAAAAGTATGTAATGAATTCAAGATCCCGCTTGTTCCACGTGGCTCAGGAACAAACCTTTGCGGTGGCACCTGTCCAATACAGGGAGGAGTCGTACTTCTTTTCAAACATATGAAACAAATTCTGGAAATAGATGAAGAAAACTTAACGGCAACTGTTCAACCGGGAGTTGTCACAGCAGAATTAGGAAAAGCGGTAGAGGCGAAAGGGCTTTTCTTCCCTCCTGATCCTGGTTCAATGTCCATTTCGATGATCGGCGGTAATATCAATGAAAACTCCGGCGGACTCCGTGGTTTAAAATACGGTGTAACTCGTGATTATGTCATCGCCCTTGAAATTGTTCTTGCAAACGGTGATATCATCCGCACTGGCGGGAAACTAGCAAAAGATGTAGCTGGATATGACCTTACCCGTCTTTTTGTCGGCTCGGAAGGAACACTTGGTGTTATTACAGAAGCAACATTAAAACTTGTTCCGCTGCCAGAAACAAAGAAAACGATGCTTGCGCTCTATCAAGACCTGGAAGCTGCAGCAAGGACCGTTTCAAAAATTATTGCCAGCAAAATCATTCCTACCACCCTTGAATTTTTGGATCAGCCAACATTAAAAGTTGTTGAAGACTATGTACAAATTGGCCTGCCTACAGATGTTCAGGCAGTGCTTTTAATCGAACAAGATGGCCATCCTGCTGTAGTCGAGCAGGATATTAAAAAGATCCAAGAAATTTGTAAACAAGAACAAGCCGTATCTGTTCAGGTTGCCGCTTCCGAAGTAGAAGCAGATAAACTGCGTACAGCAAGACGCACTGCCCTTTCAGCTTTGGCCCGTTTAAAACCAACAACCATTCTTGAAGATGCAACTGTACCAAGATCAGAAGTTGCCAAAATGGTAAAAGCAATCAATGAAATTGCTAAAAAATATAATGTTCACATTTGTACATTTGGCCATGCCGGAGATGGAAATCTACATCCTACTTGTCCAACTGATGCCAGAAATCACGATGAAATGGAACGGGTAGAAAAAGCATTTGAAGAAATCTTTGAAAGTGCTATCCAATTAGGAGGGACCATTACAGGCGAGCATGGCGTTGGTGTCATGAAAGCCCCGTATCTTGAATGGAAGCTAGGAAAAGAAGGCATCG
>JAUZQA010000256.1 GCA_030705665.1 Bacillota bacterium | reverse complement strand
CCTTGGTGAGCCGTGACCTCACCAACGAGCTAAAGCGCCGCGGGCCCAACTGTAAGGGACAGCCGAAACCGTCTTTTAAACTTCCCCTCATGTGCGGGGAAGGATTATCCGGTATTAGCACCGGTTTCCCGGTGTTATCCCAGTCTTTGGGGCAGGTTGCTCACGTGTTACGCACCCGTTCGCCACTAAATCTTCAACAGTGTTGCCACTGCATGGATTCCGTTCGACTTGCATGTATTAAGCACGCCGCCAGCGTTCGTCCTGAGCCAGGATCAAACTCTCCAAGAAAGTTGATTAGCTCATAAATGTACGTTGGCTCAGCTTGTATTTCAGAATGAAAGATTCACTGATGTTTATTGTTTGTTTTACGCTATTGTTTGTTTAGTTTTCAAAGAACAATCATTTATCTTAGCGACGTTTGTTATCTTATCACATCGATTCGCTGTTGTCAACTTCTACGAAAAATATTCGGTTTTAAATATTTTTTTGAGCTGTTAACGAATCAGCTTTATTACTATAACATCATTATTAATAACTAGCAATAGAAATCTTTCCCAATTTAGAAGAATGATATAAATAACCTCTTAATGTCGCAAATAACTTAAATCACTCATACAATAAGACAAAAAATGGTGAATGAGACTATGGTGAAATGGATTGGTGTATCAACAACTAAACATCAGCTAACGCTTTACGATAATAACAGAGCGATAAAAACATATCCAATCGCTACAGGAAAAATCCTAACCCAAACACCTTTTGGAACTTATACAATTATTAATAAAGACCCTAATCCTGGAGGTCCATTTGGCGTTATGTGGATGGGATTATCAAGACCACACTACGGTATTCACGGTACAAATAATCCTGCCTCAATTGGGAAAAGCGTTTCTCACGGATGTATACGAATGTACAATCATGACGTACTGGAACTTTCTTCATTGGTTCCAATCGGGACTGAAGTTGTCATTCATAAATGATGATTTGCAGTACCACTCAGAGAGTTTTCCTCTATATATACCTAGTAAAGTAGATCCCGACTTGTTACCATCAGCAGCCAATTTTGACTTGATGGTCACGAGATTACTTTTATAAATCCCAATCACAACAAACCAGAAACTAGATTCTATAAATAAAGTGGAACACATCTGCGTTCCACTTTAAACAACATAAGGCCCTGTCCTTAATAAAGAGAGTTACTAAAGTATACACTCACTCTCTACTATATTGATTAGCTGTTTTAGTTGCTCAACACATTGTTTAACAGAAAGTGAATAATAGCGTTGTGTCCCCTTTTGTTCAATGGTAACAAGTTGGATGTCTCGCATGATTTTTAAATGGTGGGAGATAGCCGGTCGGGATAGGTTCGAATGCTCAGCAATTTCATTTACACTTAACGGCTCACGTTCTGCCAGCAAAAGAATAATATCCTGCCTCGCAGGGTCACTTAAAGCATTAAACAAAGGTATACATTCCCTAAAAATTTCAACAGCTTGATTTGCCATTCCGCTTTTCCTTCCTTCTTATAATATTATTTTTCCTCCGTCACATATTTAGCAATTTTTGCTGTTACACTCCTTGGCATAAATTTTGTTCCAATTGCACCTGCTTTATTTAATCCACCCGTAACAATTACTCGTTTTCCACGCATCATTGCCTGATACCCTTTTTTAGCTACCTGATCAGGTTCCATCGCCCGACTGAACATCTTTGATCCTTCTAAGTTGGCAACAGTGCCAAAATTTGTTTTTGTGGCACCTGGGCATAGGCTTGTAACAGTGACATTATTGTCTCTCAATTCCTCTACAAGTGCCTCTGAAAAGGAAAGGACAAAGGCTTTGGTTGCAAAATATACCGCCATCAAAGGACCAGGCTGAAATGCAGCCGTACTGGCTATATTTAAAATTCTTCCTCGTTTTTCCTTTAAGCTAGGCAGAAAATAATAGGTTAATTCTGTTAAAGTAGTTATATTTAGCTGAATCATTTCCATCTGTGTATGGATATCAAGCTCATCAAATTTACCCATTAATCCGAAGCCAGCATTATTTACCAGAACGTCGATATCAATACCATTTTTATTAACTTCTTGAAAAACCTCTTTTGCTGCTCCACTTACGCTTAAGTCTTTAGCAATAACAGTAACCTCTACATTTGTGTAAGTTTTCTTGATGTCCTCTAGCTTTTCTTTATTTCTCGCAACCAGAATAAGATTGTAGCCATCATTAGCAAACAATTTAACAAACTCATATCCTAAACCACTTGTTGCTCCTGTAATTAACGCTGATTTATTCAAATTGGTTCCTCCAAAATTTTGTAATATTAAATATGTTTAAGTGTTTATACGTTTAAATGTTTAAACTTATTATAATAAAAAACTTACTTAAAATCAACGTTCATACCAAAAAAGATAAAACTTAACTTGAAAGGAAAATAATTCAAAAAACATGTTGACGCAGTTTCACATCTGTTATACATTAATAATATAATATATTAATTGTTATATAACAGACAGGAGATGGGGAAAATGGAAATTTACCAGAAAGCATATGAATATTATCGGGCAGCTTGCCAAAGTTATGGGATGGAGTCGCTGAATTTCAATCTATTTGTTAAGCATTTAACCAAAGAACAGCTAGATTTATATATCAAGCAAGCCTATTAATGAAAAGGATGTGAGACAATGGATCTCTTACCTGAAGTCAGAAAATAACCCTGCCAGTATTGATGTGGCAGGGTTATTTTATTTTGTTCTAATATTTTATGTTAGCTATTTATGCGTATCATTAATTGGTTCAACTTTTTAGATAATATCTCCTTCCCTGTATTGGCCCCGCCTGCGCCTAATACAATGATGGCCACGCATGCCATCCAACCCACTGTCATCATAATGAATGTGCCTTAATATTGCCTTAAATCGGTCATTCTTTTAAACCTTTAATCTTCCTTGTAAGTTCATTAAATCTTTGATCGAGTTCTTGGTACTCCGGGCTTTTTGATGTTAAAAAACTCAATTTCCCCAATACTTCCTGCCGCTCAGTTTCTAGCTTTAAGCGTAGCTCTTCTGAAGAATCAACTGTTTCAATTGATTTCGATATTTTCTTTTGAATCTGATTATTTTCAAACACCAACTGTATAGACGTGGTTTTATTTAAGAAATACTGATCGTGTGAAACAATAATCAGCGTACCTGGATAGTCTGCTAACGTTGTTTCCAATTGCTCCCTCGAAGGCAAATCTAGATGGTTTGTCGGTTCATCTAATATGAGTACTTCTTTATCTTCCAGTATAAATTTCATGAGTTTACACTTCACACGCTCGCCCATACTCATCTGTTCGATTGGCTCCGACCATTGACTTGCGGTAAATCCTAAATGCCTCATTAAATTCTGTACCTTACCCCGTTCTTTAAATGTTTCCCTGTTAAATAATTGCTCAGGAGTTTGATCCAGTGGAAGGTCAAATACTTGTTGTGTTAGATAGCCAATATTGGCAGACGGGGAAAGCCAGATATTCCCTTCGGAAGGCTCATTACCCATTACAATATTTAAAAATGTTGTTTTCCCGCAGCCATTAGGACCAATCAGCGCAATTTTTTCCCCATGCTGAATTATAAAATTCATCTGTTCAAATAAGATTCGTTCTCCATACCTCTTTTTTAAATTTTTAACCTCTAAAAATCTTTTTCCAACCTTCGTATTGGCTCCCAAAGAAAACCGAACGGGTTCGTCTTCTTCGACACGTCCAACCGTGTTCTTATCAAGCTCCTTTTCAAGACGTTTCCGTTTCGATTTGACTTGGGAATCCATTCTTTTTGCCTTGACTCGGTAAAATTCTTTAATCCCTTCCTGCTTCGTTGATTGGGCATGCGCTTTTTGTGACCAGGATGATAAATTGTTTATTTGATATTCGACCGATTCGATTTTTTTTTGTTGTTTCTCGTATTCTCTTTGCTGTGTTAATCTTCTTTGTTCCCGAACATTGATATAATGTGAATAATTTCCTTTTTGCTCCTTTAGTTTCGTATGTTCAAGCGACCAGATTTTTGTCGCAACCTGGTCTAAAAAATACCTGTCATGTGAAACAACAATGATGGTTCCTTTATTATTTTTTATTTGAGCAATTAACAGCTCGATACTGTCCTGATCCAGGTGGTTCGTTGGTTCATCTAACAGGAGTAAGGATGGTTCAGTCGCAAAGCCTTTTACCAAACGAATTTTGAGTTTCTCTCCGCCGCTTAACAATTCGTATGGAACATCTGGAATATGCCATTTTGCCATCAGCTCTACTTCTCGTTCGCTCACATGTTTGGTTGTGTAGCTTTGTTTCTCCTGATCAACTAAAAAGACATCGGTTTTGCTTTTATCCCATTCAACATGTCCTGTAGTTGGCTTTACCTGTCCTAGCAATAGTTGTAACAGCGTGGACTTTCCGCTCCCATTACGGCCGATTAAACCTATGACTTCTCCATGACCTATTATTCCATTTATATCATTCAATAATAAACGGTCCATTATTTCTAAACTAATGTGATTTAATTTCGCAATTTCTTTCAAAAAACTCACCCTTTCGTTTTCAAGGGAGAAAAAAATCCTCCCAAATGAACTTGGAAGGATTAGTTGCTTTTTTCATAACGAAACAAAGCTATTTCATCAATAGCTTTAAAAATTTATGGAAAATGGGCAAACTAATCCTATTTTTTATTTGAAAATAAATTTTCAAATGTCTGAAATAAGATTAGTTAATCATCGGCCACCCATCATCCCTTCTTTTTTGATTACACATATTATATCTGTAAAATCAGCGAATGAAAAGAGAAGGTTGTTCTATTTATCCTTTAGTACTTCTCCCGTATCTTAAACCAGAGATGCAGAATCTGCCGCTTTACAATTTTATTCTAATATTCATCCCAGAAATAGGAAAAACTACGAGTGAGAATGTTCAAGGGAGGGTTATGTTATCCTTTTTCTGCTTACGTCACTCGTTGTATTTTACGTCATTGCCATTTTTATGCCCAAACGTATATCATGGCTGCAAATATGGTCTATTTCCTTATTTTCACTTGTGATCGAGACAATGTCAGATATGTCACTGGACTTGAAATTAAACTTATTCGGATACATCGCCCCGGGTAATCAGTGGTCGGGATTTATTCCAATTTTCATCTATCCGCCAGTCAATGCAATCTTTTTAAATTATTTTCCTTATAAAAGAACAATGGTTCACAAGTCGGTTTATATTTTATGCTGGACAGCCTTTTGTCTTATATATGAGGTTGCTGCGTTATATTCAGGATTTTTTTACTATAAAAAATGGAATTTGTGGTACTCAGCTTTGTGCTACCCGGTATTACTTCTAATGGTACTGGGCAACTATAGGTTAACTGAAAGGCTGCATCAGCGTGCATGCACAGATTAAGGAATGCCGTGCCGCTTTTCAAAGAACTAATTTTTATCTTAGAGTAAAAAATATTAGGATAAGGGGCTTCCTATGCGCATCATATTATACATAGCATTTATTGTTGCTGCCTGTAAGTGGGGAGATTGGAAAAATTGGAAAAAGTATTACCCTACGTACTTATTTTGGATCGGCGGCGATTTCTTTTATAACGCCTTGCTTCATAACCATAGACCATGGTATTTTACCAAAGGGATAATAGGAGAGAACTTTTTACATGGCCATTTAATTATTTGCATTTTTATCATGTTGTTTTCTTATACTTCCACCCTTCTTATCTATCTGGGAAGATTCCCAGAACAAAGAATGAAACAATGCTTTTGGATCTTGCTGTGGGTCTTTATTTTTAGTTCTATTGAATTTGTTTCCAATACGTATTTCCATTTGATTGTGTACCAGTATGGTTGGAATATTTATTGGTCAATGCTTTTTAACCTAGTCATGTTTACCGTATTAAAAATTCATTTTAACAAACCATGGTTAGCATGGATTATTTCGATTTTATTTTTAATTTTTCTTGCCAATATATTCAACATACCTAGAGAATCGTTTGAATGACGATTCTTTTTAATTTTTAAAAAAGCCAACTCAAAATGATATTTGAGTTAGCTCTTTTTTATTAAATAGCATCAGTTTCGAAGTTTTGTCCGGTAAATTGGCTGTTGTATAGGTCAGCGTAGAAGCCGCCTTTTGCAATCAATTCCTGATGGTTGCCCATTTCAATAATTTTACCTTTGTTCATCACAAGGATTAGTTCAGCAT
>JAUZQA010000255.1 GCA_030705665.1 Bacillota bacterium | reverse complement strand
GTTGGTAATACCCAAGTTCTCGAATGGTTTTGACAATGGCAGCATTCCTACATAAATGAAGGCACCATCAGCTTTAAATTCTGTTTCAGAACCATCTTGAGTTGAAACAAGTGTCAGGCTGCCAACTTTACCATCTTCTGCGTGAATTTCTTTTACCGTATGATTCCAAATAAAATCAACTTTATCATTCGCAAACGCACGATCTTGAAGAATCTTTTGGGCACGAAGCTGATCGCGGCGATGGATGATGGTAACTTTGGAAGCAAATCTTGTTAAATAAACGCCTTCTTCAACAGCGGAATCCCCGCCGCCTACGACAACAAGTTCTTTTCCTTTAAAAAACGCACCATCACAAACAGCACAGTAGGAAACACCACGTCCTCCAAGCTCTTTTTCACCTGGAACTCCAAGCTTTTTGTATTCTGCTCCCGCTGCAATTATAACCGAGTATGCTTTATATTGCTTAGAACCAGCAACAACCGTTTTTGTTTCACCATTATCAATAATTTCCTTAATATCACCGTAAGCATATTCGGCACCAAATTTTTTGGCATGTTCAAACATTTTTGTCGATAAATCTGGACCCAAGATACTTTCATATCCAGGATAATTCTCAACTTCCTCCGTGTTGGCCATTTGTCCGCCAGGTATCCCGCGTTCAATCATTAATGTCGACAAATTAGCCCTTGAGGTATATACAGCTGCTGTCATTCCTGCAGGTCCGGCACCAGCGATGATTACATCATAAATTTTTTCCTCTGACATGTTGTTCACTCCTCTACTAAAAAAAGCTTTCAGCCACTTTTTTCAATATTATTCCCTGATAATCATATCCTATAAAACAACACAATCTTCGTCCACCCTTTTGCTCAGGACCTGATCTCTTACTCGATATGCTCGTTCACCATTTTTACATATTTGCCAACGGTGGCTGAAGAGAGGCCATAACGGTCCGCAACTTCTTGCTGGGAAACTTTTTCACTGCGAAGTTTGTTCCAAACATAATCAGTTGCAGCAGCCCAAGCTTTTTGATTTTTCAAAGTAACTTTTTGTTCCACCAATTCGTTAAAAATGGAGAACCAAAACAAGTATAATCCAGCTTCCTCTTGGCCGATCGGCTTATAATACCGATATAAATGATTGGCAATCTCATGTGCATCTGCAGCGGCAGAGTGGTCTCCGTGATTTAAGTAGGAGAGGTAGTGCTTTTCCGGTACTGTAAGATGATCCGTTTTTACAGATGCTAACAAAGAGCCTTTTTTAGGCGAAAGGGAAATAAGAAACAAAGCAAATAATCGTTCTTCCAGATGTTCGCTTTCTAGTTTTAGAATGGCTGAACTTGAACGTTTTTCATAGCTGTGACTTGATCCTTTTTCATCATTCCAAGGTTCATAGCCTTCTTTTTCGGGATTTAATTCTAATACTGTCTTCCATATATTTCGCGCAAAGTTTTCGTGATCCGTATAATACGCTGCATAGGAGAGCCAATAATAAAATGGCGCATCTCCATCAAATCCATGTTTATAAAGCTTTTTAAGCCAGCTGTAGGCGAGTGCATATTCACCGACCAAGGCAAACGTAGCACCAAGCTTAAACTGCTGCTCTGATAAGAGTGGCTGGATTTTTTTCAGTCCCTCTAATAAGCTCTTTCCTTTTTCCGTCTCACGCTGGTAATGCGCAAACACAAGCTGATTGCATAGTGCATGAAGATTACCAGGGTTCCGCTCTAATACATCGTTTAAAATATCCTCAGCCTTTTCAACTGCTCCCAAATAGAAATGGGCAAGGGCGAGATTATTATAAGCAGACCAATATTCAGGATACTCTTCGATGACATAATTAAGTAGCTCAATTGCTTTCTCAAAATAGCCTGATTCCAATAGCTCACGAGCCTGTTCCTGCTTCATAATCAGATCGTCTTGTTCGTACAGCTCTTCCTCTAGGTCATCTGACTCCATGGTGAGGAGCTCAAGCAAATCTTCGGTATCCTCTGCAAAATCGCCATCAGGATCAAGTTCCATATAAAGCTTCGCATGTTGATAAGCATCCTTAAAAAAGCCAAGATGAGCATAGTTATTTGCAAGTAAATAATGACATTCCGTCATTTCCTCATCCAACTCTTCGAGGATAATGTGCAGCAGCCTGTTTGATTCTTCATACTCGCCAAGCTCTGTTAAAATAATCGCTAATTGGCAAGCAATCATCGGTTCGCCAGGCTCAAGCTGAAATGCCCTCTCCAGGTATTTCCTGGATTTTGTATAATTACGGCGATGATAAGCCTTTAAGCCCTCTTTAAAATAATATTCACCTGTAGGTAGAAAGGAAAGAATTTTTCCCTTTTGAATTGTTGCTTTCGCGTTTTTACTCATAATTCCTCCATCTTTCCGTTAAACATAACTACAGTAGTATATCATATGTCCTTGCTGTGGGAGAAGGGCTTGAGAAGAAAGTAAAGGTACAAAATTGTGAATAGTCACACATTTTCTACAATTACAGAAAAAATGATGAATAACTCATGAAATTAGATGATAAAAAAACCGGCTTTTGTTTAGCCGGTTTTAGAAATTTATTTATCTCTTTCTTGATGTCTTTCTTCAAGGGTTTTTAATACTTCTGTAAACGGAAGCTCCTGCTCCACTAACAGTACCATTAAGTGGTAAAGCAAATCAGCCGCTTCCCATTTTAGTTCTTCGTGGCTGCGATTTTTAGCGGCGATAATGACTTCTGCTGACTCTTCACCGACCTTTTTCAAAATCTTGTCCACGCCTTTTTCAAACAAATATGTTGTATAGGCACCTTCCGGACGTTCTTTTTCTCGACTAATAATGACTTGTTCTAATTTTTTGAGGATTTCATATTCACCCATTTTTGATTACTCCTTCCGAAAAACAACTGATTGCACCCGTATGACATGCCGGACCATTTGGTTGAACGAGCACAACGATCGCATCATGGTCGCAGTCAAGTTTCATTTCAACCACCTTCTGCGTATTGCCGCTCGTTGCCCCTTTATGCCAGAGTTCCTGGCGGGAACGGCTCCAAAACCATGTTTCCCTTGTTTCCAACGTTTTGGCGAGCGACTCCTCGTTCATATACGCAAGCGTCAGCACTTCTTTCGTTTCAGCATCCTGAACGATTGCGGGTACAAGTCCCTTCTCATCAAATTTTACTCCTAGTGCCATCATCTTACAACAACTCCCTTTTCCTTCAGGTAGCTTTTGACTTCATGCACGGAGGTTTCTTTATAGTGAAAAATCGAAGCCGCCAAGGCAGCATCTGCTTTTCCTTTTTCAAAAGCATCGACAAAATGATCAGCATTGCCCGCACCGCCCGAAGCAATCACAGGAATCGTAACACCCTCGCTAACTGCACGTGTAAGCTCAAGATCAAAACCATTTTTTTCACCGTCACTGTCCATGCTTGTCAAGAGGATCTCCCCTGCGCCAAGTCTGGCCACTTCCTGGGCCCATTCTACGGCCTTTCGCTCCGTCGGTGTTCGTCCGCCATGTGTAAACACACGCCATGTTCCCCATTCCTCATCATACTTCGCGTCAATGGCCACGACAATACACTGTGAACCAAAAAAGCGGGCACCTTCTTCAATAAGGGCAGGATTCTGGACCGCAGCTGTGTTGAGGGAAACTTTATCTGCTCCTGCTCGGAGGATTCGTTTCATGTCCTCAAGGGCATTAATACCACCGCCGACTGTAAATGGAATCGCTAATTGTGAGGCGACCGCCTTGACTACTTCGACCATGGTTTTCCTCCCTTCATGGGAAGCAGAGATATCTAAGAAGACAAGTTCGTCCGCACCTTCTTCATCATAAAACTTGGCGAGTTCTACAGGATCACCGGCATCGCGGAGCTGGACAAATTGAATTCCCTTTACAACTCGGCCTTCTTTCACATCAAGGCAAGGAATAATCCGTTTCGTCAGCATAATCATTTCACCTCTTTTAACGCTTCATCAAGCGTAAAGCGATTTTCATAGAGTGCTTTGCCGACAATTGCACCGCTGATGCCTTTTGCAACAATCGCTTTTAGGTCGGCTAGACTGCTGACACCGCCCGAAGCAATGACCGTTTTTCCAGTAGCTTCTTGCATTTCGAGGACAGCTTGGATGTTCGGTCCTGCCAAGGTCCCATCTGTAGCAATGTCTGTAAAAATAAAGGTCTCTGCACCAGCATCAGCAAAGCGTTTACCAAGCTCAACGGCGCGAACCTTAGAAGTATCGAGCCAGCCATGGGTTGCGACAAATCCGTCTTTGGCATCGATGCCAACGGCGATTTTAGCTCCATATTTGCGGATCATCTCGGTAGCAAACTTCGGATTTGAAACGGCAATACTGCCAATAATGACACGATCGACGCCATTTTCCAAATAATGAAGAATGTCCGCTTCAGTACGGATGCCACCGCCAATTTGTACCTGTGCCTTCAGCTCTTTTGCCGCTTGAATGACAAAACGGTCATTAACCCTTTTCCCGTCCTTTGCACCGTCAAGGTCAACCATATGGATCCATTGCGCTCCCGTTTCGGCAAATTGACTGGCCATATCAAATGGGGAATCACCGTACACCGTTTCTTTATTGTAATCTCCTTGGAGGAGACGGACACAGTTTCCGCCCCTCATATCGATCGCCGGATAAATCGTGAAACTCATTGAACAGCCTTCCTTTCTTGGGCAAGCTTTAAAAAGTTCGTTAACAGGGCCATCCCAAGCTTACTGCTTTTTTCCGGATGGAATTGCATTCCGAAAATATTGCCGCGCCCAACGACAGCAGAAACTTCTTCATGATAGCTTGCTTTTGCCAGCAAAACATCTGATTCTTTGGCATTAACAAAATAGGAATGGACGAAATAAACAAAATCTTCGTCGAGCCCTTCTAAAAGCGGGGACTCTTTCACAAATTGAAGCTTATTCCAGCCCATGTGCGGAACCTTATAGCTTTCACCTTCAGCTGTTTTTCCAGAAAAACGGCGAACTGAACCTGGCAGGAGCTTGAGCCCTTCAGTAATGCCATTTTCGTCACTATCCTCGAACAAAAGCTGCATTCCGAGGCAGATGCCCAACAGCGGTTTTCCAGTTTTAGCAAATTCTTTAATCGTGTTGGCAAGTCCGTCTTCATTTAGGTGCAGCATTGCATCACGAAAGGCACCTACACCTGGAAGGAGCAAAGCATCAGCAGACATTAATGCCTGTTTATCGCTTGTGATCACGTACTCTGCACCAAGTCGCTCAAGCGCCTTGCTGACACTGAACAAATTTCCCATCCCATAATCGACAATCCCAATCATTTATAACATCCCTTTCGTCGAAGGAACTCCCTTAATTCGGGGATCAATGGTTGTTGCTTCATCCAAAGCTCGACCTAATGCTTTGAAGACAGCTTCAATCATATGGTGGGTATTATGGCCGTAGTGAACAATGACGTGCAGATTCATGCGCGCTTCCAAGGCCAGCTTCCATAAAAATTCATGTACTAATTCGGTATCAAAAGTACCTACTCTTTGGGCAGGGAAGTCGGCACGCATCTCAAAATGCGGACGGTTACTCAAATCGATCACAACCTGGGCAAGGGTTTCGTCCATTGGGACAAATGAGTTCCCGTAGCGTTTAATCCCTTTTTTATCGCCAAGTGCTTGACGGAGTACCTGCCCTAAACAGATGGCGATATCCTCTGATGTATGGTGGTCGTCGATTTCTGTATCGCCGTTTGCTTCGATGGTAAGGTTAAATAAGCCATGCTTCGTGAATAAATCAAGCATGTGGGTAAGAAAAGGTACACCCGTGTTCAGATTGGCTTGTCCCTCTCCATCAATGTCCAATGCTAGTTTGATTTGCGTTTCATTTGTATTGCGTTCAATACTGGCTGTTCTTTCCATGGAGTACCTCCTTGTGTTCGTTCGTATATTTTCAATGAATTTTTGCGTTTGGTGACCGTGGGCTTTTTTTCTGCCTCGATGGTTAGCTATACCTTATTGGCGACCATGAGCTCCTTTTTTCTTGCTCCACGGTCGGCTATAGCCTTTATTAACGACCGTGTGCTCTTTTTTTCTTACTCAATGGTCGGTTAGACCTCTATGGCTCGTTTTATATAGAGATTATAATAATTTATTTACTCAGCCTAGCTTCCACCGCCCGCGCATGGGCTTCAAGCCCTTCCATCCGGGCAAACTGGGCGATTTTTGCGGCGTTGTCTTTTAAGGCTTTTTCACTGTATATAATGACACTGGATTTCTTCTGAAAATCATCGACAT
>JAUZQA010000254.1 GCA_030705665.1 Bacillota bacterium | reverse complement strand
GGAGGGCACTCGACTCCTGCGGGATCAGAGGGCACTGGAGACCCCACAGGCGCCTAAGCGCCGAGGAGGCTCCAGGACCTCCCCGCGGAAAGCGAGTGACCGGAGCGGAAATCAACCGGCTCAATAGCAGGGGATATCCATTAATTTTATATTAAGAATAGCTGACAAAAAAATTGCCGAGAAAATACCCCTTTCTCGACAATCTGAAAAGGACCTGGTTGAACACCAGGTCCTTTTTTTATCCATGTAATAATTTTTTTCCTTCTGGCGTCATACAGTCAGGGGTCCAAGCAGGCTCCCAAACAAGTTGCACATCCACATTGCGAATTCCGTCTAATCCTTCCAGACTATAACGGACACCTCTTTCGATGCTGCTATGTAAAGGACAGCCTGGTGTCGTTAAAGTCATTGTAATGTTAACATCTCCTTCATCACTGACCGCAATATCATATATTAAGCCAAGATCGACAACATTAATATTTAATTCTGGATCATAAACTGTTTTTAATTGTTCACGTATATTTTCAACTAAATTCATAGCTAACACCTCATCGTTATTTTTTAATTACACTTAAAATACTAATTGACATCATAATAAAAACAAAAGAAAGAACCAACTGTCCCACATTAAAAAGGATTGCTATTTTAAATGAAAGCGACACGAAGACCAAAATCGCTGAAAGGATGTAAAGAAAGAATAGCGGTACGGCAACTTTTTCATTCATCATCTCTTTAAGCGCCGGAACGGATTGCTTACCTATTTCCTTACTGTATTTATGTGTCCACCATAGGAATGGCACAATTTTATAAAGGTATCCCAGAATGCTCAGTACAATCCATAGCAAAAGGTAACTGTAGATCATTGGTCCGATAAAATTCTGGAAACTGTTCGTCCATAATAAGATGAACGCAGCCAAATGAATAAGATTACCAAATAAAATAGCAACCAGGGCGAAGCTAAATGGTTTATCCAGCTTTTTCTTCAATCTTTTTTTGACGATAATGCTGATATGATAAGTAAAAGTGGAGAAGCCAGCCAGTAATAAGAAAAACCCAAGTTTAACAAGGAATGAACCCTCGATAAAGAATGAAAGCCCGGTTAGTACAAGTCCTGATAAGTATAGGACATAAACATATTTTGCTTGGCCCATTGGAAATCCATGTGCTAATGAGAACATTGGAACCATCTTATAAGAAAATCCAAAAATTAATAAAGTAAACCACCCAGTAACACCCATTAACAGATGTGTTTTAAAGAATGATTGATAAGAAATAGCGCCTGCACCTGTCTTTAGACAATAAACCAACGTAAGTCCCATAGCAATTGTTAAAAATAAACAAACTAATGCTGTCCCAACAAAAGCAGTAAGAATTGTTCCTTTTTTCTGCTGCTTTAATGTCATGGCCATTTGAAATAAAAACATTAGGATTCCTAAAAAAGTCAAAATCCCAGGGATGATCGCTTTTTGAGGAGCCCAATAAAGCATTGCTGCAAATGAAATAATTCCAATTGCGGTCACACCAAATTGGATAAACCCAAACTTTTCGTTCCAGATTTTCGTTAAAAATGCAACCGGTACGAGCTGATACATGGCACCCATTGCTGTCATAAGGGCCCATCCCAAGATTAACAAATGTGCTGCGGACCAAATAGCGGGTATTCGAAAGATGCCGTCTGCCATCAGTTGTCCGTTAGCAATTAAAATTACCTGTGATAAAATCAGCGCAAGTAGGCTGAAAAAAATAAATGAAAAGGGAAGCTTAATGTTCGTTTCACTCCCCAAGTTTTGTGGAAGCAATTAACTCACCTTCTTATCGGAAGATTTCAATCTTAAAACTTCCGTCTTCTTGTTGTTCGGTACGCTGCTTGTACCCTAAATCTTCTAATTGTTCATAGAGAAACATTGGCCTTCTGTCATTTATGATGGTTAAGGTTTCATCATCACTCAATGATTCTAATGCAGCAAGTGTCCGCATCATTGGCTGTGGGGGTTCTAAGCCCCGGTTATCCAAAATCATTGTTGCCCCTCCTTTTGAATATGATTTCGTTTTAAATCTGATTAGCTTTTCTTAACAAAAGTTACCTTCCAATGCTTTTCATCGATTTCTTCTTCTTCATGTGTAAATCCTTTTGCTTTTAAAACTGCAAATAATGGTGTTGGCTTAAATGGTGCATGCAGAATAAATGTATCGTTTGCTTTTAAACTGCTTATAACCCCCATTATTTTTTGAAAAGGCTCAATTTTATTTTTTAAATCCTCACGGACATCCAACTCAATTGTTCTAGCTTCCAAAATTAACATCTCCTTTATATAGTAGAAAATAATTTAGTTTAATAAAAAAGCTCTTGCTTTAGTCCTTCACGATCCAATAAATAAAAACCTTCGTTATCCTGCATTATAAAGTCTTTCTTTTTTAACTGGTTAATGGTTCGGCTTACTGTTTCTCTGGAGGTACCAATCATATTTGCCAATTCTCTGTTTGTGAATTGTGTAGTCAGCTTAAAGAGGTCATCTCTTTTTTCTCCATTGGATTTACAGAGCCTTATCAATAACAAAATAATTTGTTCATAAGTATTATGAAGTACTTGGGCTTCCAATCTGCCTTGCAGGTCAACAATTTTTTCACCTAAAACTTTAAATATTTTGATGCAAAGTTCCGGATAAGAAATTAGGATTTCTTCAAATTTGTCAATCGGAATGACGATCAGATAAGAATCTTCCAATATCTCTGCATGCGCCGGATATTTACCATGTCTGAAAAAACCTGCATGCGGAAACATTTCTCCTGGTTCGAGAACAGAGATAATTTGTTCTTTGCCGCTTAAATCTGTTCGGCATATCTTTACCTTTCCACTATGAATAAAGAAGACACGATCCAGCGGGTCGTCCTGCATAAAAGCGTACATTTTATTTTTATAAAAACGTGTTTGAGCAACTGCTACAAACGGTGCCAGCTCGTCATGGGACAACTCTTTAAAGAGTGGAACTTTGGATAGTCTCATCACTATATCTTCTTGTCTCACTTATTATCACCTTCTATTTAAGAATTACTTTAGCTGTAAAAACATTTTAGCAATGATCAAATATAAAATAAGTGACCTCCGTCATAGAATTGTGCTGTTTTGAAAATTATTCTCAGTGCTGTGCTAAAAATCACAGGTTTAGAATGAGCAACCTCACTTTGTGACCGCGTTGTGACAAGTACAATAAAGAGCGTAAACAAACGTGAAAGGATGAGCATAATGGAGATACACAGTGGGGTGTCCACAAAAATTGTGGATAAACGGAATAAAAACGCGCTTTTAAAATCCATTTTGATAACCACAATTATTTTAACCTTTACGGTTTTACTTTGTGGAGGATATTGGATATTTAAAGAGCAGGCACCAAGGCCTTTAAAGGTGACTGATCAAAAGGGAGATGTATTATTTACAAAAGCAACCATCATGGGGGGCCAGGCCGTCTGGGAAAAATATGGTCTGATGGAATATGGCTCTGTGTTAGGAAATGGCTCCTATATTGGACCTGACTACACTGCCGAAGCATTGCAAATTTATACACAAGGAATGCAAGACTACAAAGCAAAAGAAAAGTTCGGCAAAACATTTTCTCAATTAAATACAGATCAAAAATCTGTTATCAAAAGCAATGTAATCACAGAAATGCGACAAAACCGATATGACAGCAGCGGGGATACATTGAAATTAACAGATGCACAAAGTTATGGATTACAGAAGGTAAGAACATATTATCAAGGTATTTTTACTAAAGGTGACGGCTGGGGGTTAAAATCAAACCTAATAAAAGAATCAGATATGCCGACAAAAAACCGTGCATATGTAGCAGACGGAAGTCAAATCAAACAAATTTCCGACTTCTTTTTCTGGACCGCCTGGTTATCAAGCACCGTACGACCTGGCGATAAAATTACGTATACAAATAACTGGCCATATTACCAGGATTCAGGAAACACTGTTTCATTCTCAGCTATTTGGTGGAGCGGTGCAAGTGTAACATTATTGATTCTATTTATCGGTATCATTCTCTATTTCTACCATCGCTATGAACTGAATATGAAGGAAGCTTACACAGAGGGAAACTTTCCAAAAATTGATTTGAGAAAAGTCCCGGTCACGATTTCACAATTGAAAAGCGGAAAATACTTTTTCATTGTTTCAGTTTTATTCTTTGTTCAATGTATGTTTGGTGCACTGCTGGCCCACTATTATACGGAGCCGCAGAGCTTCTTCGGAATTAAATGGATTCACGATATTTTGCCGTTTAATATTGCCAAAGGATTCCACCTGCAGCTTGCTGTCTTCTGGATTGCAACCTCATGGTTAGGAATGGGTATTTACATTGCCCCAAATGTTGGCGGCTTCGAGCCGAAAAAACAAGGCTTACTAGTAGATATTTTATTCTGGGCACTTATTGTACTTGTTGGCGGAAGTATGGTTGGTGAATGGCTTGGTGTCAACGGTTATTTAGGTAATCTTTGGTTCTTATTAGGCCATACTGGATGGACATATATCGAAGAAGGGCGTATTTGGCAGATTATCCTGATTGTTGGTATGCTGATCTGGCTGTTTATTGTTTATCGTGGAATAAAAGCTGGGCTGAAGAAAGAAACAGATAAGGGTGGACTAATCCATCTGCTATTCTACTCAGCATTAGCAGTACCAGCATTCTATATCTTTGCTTTATTTATTAATCCTGATACCAGTTATACATTTGCCGACTATTGGCGCTGGTGGATCATTCACTTATGGGTAGAAGGTATTTTTGAAGTATTTGCAGTTGTTGTAATTGGATTCTTAATGGTTCAGCTTGGCCTGGTTACGAAAAAATCGACGGTTAGACAAATGTATTTCCAATTAATCCTGCTTCTTGGCAGCGGCGTTTTGGGAATCGGACACCACTATTACTATAATGGTTCAGCAGAGGTTTGGATTGGTTTAGGAGCTGTTTTCTCAGCATTGGAGGTTGTTCCATTAACCTTATTAATTCTCGAAGCCTATGAGCAATATAAAATGATGCGAGATGGCGGAGTGGACTTCCCATATAAAGGCAGTTTCTGGTTCTTAATTTCTGTCGCTGTGTGGAACTTGGTTGGCGCTGGTGTACTTGGATTTTTAATTAATCTTCCAGCAGTAGCTTTCTTTGAACACGGGCAGCAATTAACGGCAGCACACGGCCATGCCGCGATGATGGGTGTTTACGGAATGTTTGCAATCGCCGTACTATTATTCTCACTGCGGAATATCGTGAAACCTGAAGCCTGGAATGACAAATGGATAAAATTAAGTTGCATTTTGCTGAACGTTGGTCTTGCGGGAATGGTTGTTGTAGCATTATTGCCTGTTGGTTTCCTACAAATTAAAACAGCATTTAATGACGGATTTAACGCATCCCGTTCAGCAGCATTTTTAAAACAGCCGATCGTGCAGGATCTAATGCTATGGCGTGCAGTTCCAGATACGATTTTCTTAATTGGTGTTATCATATTAGTGATCTTCTGTTTTAAAGGTTTATTGAATTTGCGTAAAGCAACACATCAGGAAAATGAAAAACTTCCAGTAAAAGATCTTGCTATTGATGAAGAATAGATAGATGGAACAAATCCGCAAAGACTAGCTTTGCGGATTGTTCTCTTTTAATTGAGATTCACATTCAAAGCAAATTATTTTTTTGTCTTTTGTATAAATCCCATTAAAAAAACCGTCTAAACAAAAAAGTTCCTTTCCACAACAAGAGCACCTTCCAACCAATTCTTTCAATTTCATTTCCTCCTTTAGTGCAGTAATAAAATCATGGTTAAAGTGTGATTGGACTCACAAAAACTAACACAAATATTTTTTATAATAAAAGAGAAATAACCCAATAACCCAATTATTTATCAGGAGTGAAACCGATGAAAACTTTTGTTAAGACGGTAAATGTTCCAGATTTTCCACCAAGGGAAAAACATCCAACCATTATGAATGGGTTTGATGAGTTGGAATCAGGAGAAGCTATGCTAATTGTGAACGACCACGATCCAAGGCCGCTTCAATATCAATTTATGATAGAAAGAGCAGACCAATTCACTTGGGAATATCTTGAAGAAGGTCCTGAAACATGGAAGATTGCAATTGAAAAAAGATAAAAGTCCCAAAATATTTAATATTCGAATATTTTACTATAAACTGATTATACAACAGAAATAAGTTATTTCTGTTGTTTTTTTATTATTTTATTGAATTTTGCATATTATGATAAAATATGGAAGAAAGGAAAGGGGTATGTTCAATGAGACTAAATACTGTTCAATTGGAGAAGGAATTTCTTGAATATGTTAAGAAAATGTCT
>JAUZQA010000253.1 GCA_030705665.1 Bacillota bacterium | reverse complement strand
TGTTCGGCAATGCGTTCATCGCAATTATGAATTTGCAAATAGCTTTCTCTTTCTGCTTTGTTTAAAAAAGAATGATGCAATTGTTTCTCCAAGTCTTCCAGTCTTTCTAAATACTTTGCTTTTTTTTCGGCCTTTGAACCAAGCTCGTAAAATGCTTCTTCATTTTCAGCACCTGCTTCATTTAATAGCTGTAAAAATTCAGATTCCAGCTGCAGCCCTTCCTGTCTTAATTGCTTGAGATCATCCTCCAGATCGGCAAGCTTTACCTGCTTTTCCTTCCATTGGACGCTTTTTTCCTGTTCCATTTTCAATCTATTCCTAAGTAAATAGACTAATTCTTGCGTTTCCCCGTTTTTTTCTTTTAAAAATTGCTCTCCTAAATCGTTGATCCTATTGAGCATTTCTTCTTGCTCACTTTTCACTGCATGTAAGCTTTGGAGTACTTGCTGTCTCTCTCTTTCAATCGACTTATACTGTTCAATTAACTGAAACGCTTCAACCAAATAAGAATCTGCAACTTGTTCAGAGATTGAGAGTTCCCTGCTTATTTCTGTAATTTGCTTTTTGTATAGGGAAGTATCAAGTTCCCACTCTTCAAACATTTTAATGATTTTATCATATTGATGAATCTGCTGATCATGTTTTACCTGCATCACTTGCAGTTGCTCCCGAAAACTTTGGTCCTGCACTAATTTTTCTTGAAGAACAGCCATTTTCTTTAAATCAACACTTTTAACATTTTGCAATAACTGTTGTTCTTCCTCCAGAAGCTTTGACAGGGTATTATCATTAGGCTTTCTTACCGGATTTAGAAGCTTCGATGCAAAAAAAACCAAGGATCCAATAATACCAAGTCCGCCTATGATGGCAAGCAGGTTTTGACTTGTTCCCCAGCCGTATATACCAAGTCCGAGGAACACTATGAAAAACACTAAAAAGAGTGTTTGTTTTTGTCTTTTTAGATTATTCTCGATTTTCTTTTCCTGTTGTGCTGCTTTTTTATAAAGTTCGATTTTATCCCGAACACTCTCTAATTTCATTTCGATTTTGTCACTGTTCAGACTTTCATTTACTTTCTGCTCGACTTCACGTCTTTCCACGTCTGGCAGCAGCTTCGTTTGCAGCGTTTGCATATTTTCCTCTAGTTGCTCAAGGGTAATTTTTTCTTCGTAAAACCTATGGTCAAGCTGTATTTTTCTTTCTTTAAGCGTTTGTCCTTGCCTCGAAAGCTGCTCCGCCTTATCTTTCATATAAATATTTGTATTGATGGAGGACATTTCTCCAGCATTGTCACGCAAATGCAACTTTTCACTTATACCTGCCAGTTTTTCTTCAAATTGGCTGAGCCTTATATCAGCTTGTTTTTGTTGCATTTTTAATTGTTGATACAGCGGATACTGCTCTAATGCTCCAAGAATTTCAGATTCCTGTTGAAGCATTGAAAGATCCGGCTCAAGGATTTCAATTTCTCCTTTTAAATGTTCGATTCTTGAGGTTAAACTTACAATTTGTGCTTTATTGGAAGAAAGCAGCGGTTTTAGCGCTTCTAACCTTTGTATCCCTCGGTTTGGAAAGTCAACGTCCTCTAACTTTTTAATCTCGTTTAGCGTCCAATTTTCTTCTTTCACAAAGCCCTCTACTTTTTTCCACTCGTTTAGGCTTTCAACTTTTGTTTGAATGTCCGTTATCTTTTCCTGAATTTCAGTCATTTCATGATCTTGCCTATTTTTTCGTTGAACCAACTTTTCATATTCCTTATTTTTAGCAGCTACTGTGTTCAACTCTTTATTCAAATTATGTATTTCTTGTAATTTTTCATTGATGATTGGCTTTTTTCCGCCCGATTTAAAGCGGGCATCTAACCCTTTTTGCAGGCCGCTTTCCGCTAGTGCCAGGCGGTCCGTTCCTAACATCCCCGCCGAAAATAAAAACTTTCCAATCTCGTCTCCCTTCATTTGATGAATATTTTGCAACCCAAGCAAATTAAACGAAAAGATGGCTTGGTATAGTCCCTTATCTACATTTAACAAAAGCTCTTGGAGAAGATCTTCGCCGCCAATAGCACCATTTTCACAAGTTACAGAAACGTCCCCTGCGGCTGTTTTTCCTTTCACCCGTTCAATGACGATAAATCCCTTATCCTCGATGAAGATTTTTAGATTGCCGCCATATTTGCTGCTGTGTTTCGGTTCATAACGATATTCCGTTTGCTGTTTTGTTGGGAATCCGAATAAAATTGCATGAATGAAAGCCATGATCGTGGATTTACCAGCTTCATTTTCCCCATAAAACACTTGAAAGTCAGCTAAGTTCTCAATCTTCAAATTTTCCAATTGTCCAAAGCCATATATATGTAAACTATTGATTTTCAAGGTATAACCTCCTTTCTATAATTGATGAAGGTATTGGATTAACAGTTTTTCAGCCTTCTCCAATAATTGCTGCTGTTCTTCAGGTGTCAGGGAAGAAAGATACTTTCTCCCTAAAGAGTGGTCATATAACAATGACAAAGAGCTCTCAGGATGACCAAACTCGGCTGTTTCAAACAACTCTCGATAAAATTCACTCTCATTTTTCAAACGTTCTTTATCAATTAAAAGATTTTCGTTGATCGATAGGTCCACTATCCATACAAACGAATCTTCTTCCTTTTCCTCTTCTTGTAGTAACTCCAATAGTTCTCCTTCTAAAACTGTCCTTTCGTTATGATCTTGTAAATGGACATTTTTTACAAAAAGGGTTAATAATATCCCTTTAGTTTTCTGCCGATATCGACTGATGAAAGTTTGGCATAATTGGTAAACCTCTTGGAAGCTCTGTGCTCCTTGGGCATCAATAACGGCCTCATCCCAAATAACATCTGAGGATTCGATAAACGTTAAGTCTGTGGCAAATTCATTAAGCGAAACATTATAAAATCCCTTCAATCCAGTCTCTTTCTTATTGCGCCCCTGTGTGTTGCCTGGATACAAGATAGGAGGCTGTTCAGATAAAATGGTCCGCTTATGGATATGGCCCAGTGCCCAGTAATCATATTGTTTGTCCAGCAAGTCTTTCAAATAAAATGGAGCATAATTACTGTGTTCTTTACTCCCGGCTTCATTTCCATGAAGAATTCCAATATGGAAATCAGCACCCTCTTGTTTAAAGTAGTCATCAATTTTCCGATCATAAATATGCCTTCTTGAGTAGCTAAAACCATATATGTTAACAATATTACCGGTTTTTGTTGTAAATGTTTTAACTTCCACATCATCTGAAAAAACATGAACATTATTTGGCATGTCAAGATTCACCCATGTGCCGCTTAAATGATCATGATTTCCATGAACAATATAGACTGGGATGTCTTTTTCCTCCAGCCTTTGCATTTCTGCCCGAAGTCTGCTTTGAGCTCTGAGGCTTCGATCCTCTCCGTCAAATAAATCTCCTGCCAGGACCACAAAATCGACTTTGTTTTCGAGGGCAGAATTTATCAGTTTTTTAAGAGCCACAAATGTACTTTCCCTTATTCTTTTAAAAATTTGTTCTGGCAAATGTTTCAGACCTATCATTGGACTATCTAAATGCAAGTCAGCCCCATGAATAAACGTTACCTTTTTCATGATTATTCCTTTCGAGATCTTTTTCTTTATTTTAACATCTCAAAAAGGCGAATGCACGTTCTTAGGATAATATTTTAAAAAGGCTTGTTAAATTTGGCTGTTGATTTCCTATAACACAGCCATAAAAAAAGATCTAATTCCATTTTCAGAAATTAGATCTTTTTTGTTTATTTAAGCTGCAAGGCTTTCTTAATGTCTTTAAAGGAATTTGATTTTCCGTACATTAGGACACCGCCCCTGTATACTTTTGCACCGAATACTGCCAGGACCATTATCGTAAGGATCAGGACAAGAATTCCTAGCAGAACCTCCCAAGTTGGGATCGTTAACATGCCAACCCGTAAAAACATGATCATTGGTGTAAAGAAAGGAATGAAGGAAGTAACCGTGATAATCGGTGAATCGGGTTTGCCTAAGCCAAACATAGCAATCATAAAACCTGCAACCACAACCATTGACATTGGGGTAATCATTTGCTGTACATCTTCAATTCTGCTGACAAGCGATCCCAAAAAGGCCGCAAGCGTTGCATATAGGAAATAGCCAAGGATAAAAAAGATAACCGCATAAACAATGGTTCCCATCGGAATATTTTCAAAGCCGAATGCATCAAAGAAGCCGCCCTTCATCGATGACATATTGCTCTTTATCGAAGTATATCCAACTGCTAACAGTACTGCGAGCTGTGTCAGACTTAGTAAACCAATTCCCAGAATTTTTGCATACATTTGCGTGATCGGTGAAACGCTTGAAATTAAGATCTCCATTACCCTTGAAGATTTTTCGGTTGCTACTTCCATCGCAATCATGTTCGCGTACATTATCACAGCAAAATAAATCACAAAAAGAAGTATATATACAAGGCCCCGTGCTTGGTTCAACTGGTCTTCCGTTTTGGCATTTTTCTCAAGTGCTGCTTTTTTAAATGAAACGGGATCGTATAATTTTTGCAGTTGAGCTGGTGCCAGATTTATTTGCGATGCAGCAAGCATCGTCTTTACTTGCTGAAGACTAGTTTGAAGATCTGTATAAACACTTGAATCAGCAAGGCTCATCGCTTTAAAAGTAGCCTCTGGAAGTCCTTCCTGATTAAACCGTAAAATGATGACCCCGTTATAATCACCCTTTTTCACCGCTGCTTCCGCTTTGGCTTGACTCCCATTAATAGTTACCAGTTTTATATCTTTATTGACCGATTTAACCTGCTTTGCAAACAGATTATTTAAACTCCCAGTCGTATCGAGAACAGCAATCTTTTCTTTCCCATGATTCTGATCAATTACATCAATAATTCTATTAATATTTGAAATTACTAACACAATGGCCACTGTCAGAATGGTTGTGATAATAAACGATTTCGTTCTTAACTTCGTAAAATATGTATGCCAAAGGATAACCCAAAAATTATTCATAGGAAGCACCCACCTTTTCGATAAAAATATCATTTAAAGACGGTTCTTCAATGGCAAATTTCCTAATAAGTCCTTGCCCAACAATACTTTGCAGAATTTCCTCAGCTACTTTTTCGCTTGTTATTTGCAGGATCATACCTTCAGCGGTTTGCTTTGCCTTAGTAACCCCCGAAAAATCATTTAATGATGCCAAAGGAAAGTCTGCATGAATAATAAGATTCTTTTTGCCAAAGGCTTTTTTTATTTCTTTTAAGGAGCCTTGGACAATTGTTTTTCCCCTTTGCAAGATGCAAAGATGTTCACACATCTCCTCGACATGCTCCATCCTGTGGCTTGAAAAAACGATGGTTGTCCCGCCCTCCTTTAAAGAGATGACAGCCTCTTTTAACAATTCAACGTTTACTGGGTCCAGCCCGCTAAAAGGTTCATCCAGTATTAATAGTTTTGGTTTATGTATCACTGCAGCTATGAATTGTATTTTTTGCTGGTTTCCCTTTGAGAGTTCCTCAACTTTTTTGGGAGCATATTCAGGAATTTTAAAACGTTCCAGCCAATTGTCCAATTCTGTTATGGCCTCACTTTTTTGCATTCCTCTTAATCTTGCAAGATAGACGATTTGATCACGAACCTTTAGCTTTGGATATAGTCCCCTTTCTTCTGGAAGATAACCCACCAAATGACTCGTATGATAATTGAGTGGTTTTCCATCCCATTCAATAATTCCTTCTGTTTGATCAAGCAGTCCCAAGATTAACCGAAAAGTCGTCGTTTTTCCGGCACCATTGGCACCCAGGAATCCAAAAATCTCTCCTTCAGGTATATCTAGGGATAGGTCATCCACTGCCGTGAACGAACCAAAACGTTTTGAAACATGTTCAAGTTTTAACACCATGTATTCCTCCTCTATCGATTACATTACGTAAAAGTAGGGTAGAAGATTCAAATTATTGAAAAATATTACTGATTATGTGAAAATATTTGTAACATTATTAAATAAAAGAGGGTAAAAATATGAAAACATATAAATTAACTGCTTTTGAAGCAAATGGAGAGAAAATTCTGGATGAAGCCTTTCAAGCCGAAAATGATGAAGCTGCCAAAGAGGTTGGATTTAAACTACTATCTGAGAAAAGTCTAACAGAAAAGACTCACCGTTGTACATCGTCAAATGGAAAACTTCTCCTTTTTCACGCATAAATAGAAGACGTCCTCAAAAAGCAACCCCCTAGATTTCATCTAGGGGGAATTTGGTTATTTTCCAATAAACTTTGGTTTTCGTTTTTCCAAGAAAGCCTGCATCCCTTCTTGATGATCAAGCGTTTCCCTCATCTTA
>JAUZQA010000252.1 GCA_030705665.1 Bacillota bacterium | reverse complement strand
TGAGCCGCAGGAATAGCAGCAGCCTTTTTGTTTCCATTTAAGTATAAAAAGACATTTTCGTAAAAATATCGTAGAAATGTGTGAAAAGTATGGGTTTATATTTAGCAAAGATTGTGGATGCTAACTTCACCCAAAAATGGCTTTACACCTATGCGATGTAAAGCCATTTTTTACATATATCTTATCGTCTATTTCTTAACATACGCTTTTCATATTTTCAACGAAGTACCTTAAAAGTTAGTGGAAAATTGCGGAAACACATCACATACTTTTCACACAATTCTACGATAATTCCTCGGAAATTGCTCGCTATACTTCCAAATAGGAAGCAACAAGGAGGAATTCAGGTGAAAAAGAATTATACAAAAATTGTACTTGATTTGATGATGGCAATCACATTTGTGTTACTAATGAACCCTAGAGTATTGGATGGACTGCCGTTTCATGAAATTGCAGGTTTGATCATTGGAGTAGCTATTCTGGTACACATCGGATTGAACTTCCGATGGGTGGTTAATACTACCAAAAGGATTTTTGATTCAAAACTGCCTAATAAGACACGATTCAGTTATCTATTAAATATACTACTGTTAATATCAATGGCTACCGTAATTGTAACTGGTATTTTGATTTCGAGGGTAGTTCTTCCAAGCTTCGCCATCCAAGGAAATCATTCGATTCGTGGTCTACACAGTTTTTCTGCTGACGCAACACTTGCATTAGTTGGTCTGCATATTGGAGTACATTGGCAATGGATCATGAGTATTTGTAAAAGAGCATTTAAGTCGAAGAAAGGAAAATTTAGAAAAGGTGTTATTGCATCCGTTGTTCTATCACTTGCTATTCTAGCAGGTGGAATTCAATTGTTTTCTTCTACTTATACTGCTAGTAAAGGCGATTTCAATCCAAAACAAATGCAGCAAGGTCCAATGTCACCCAATAATGCGAATTCAGGGAATTTAACAACTAATACCCAACAAGTACCACCTAACGGAGATTTTCGGGAAGGAAAATTTGATGGGCGAGGTGGACATGAGGGGCATGGGGGCGGTAGCAATCCATTTCTTGTCATACTAAACTATTTTGGAATATGGGCTGTGATCATAATTCCTACTTATTTTCTTGAAAAGAGAATTTTACGGAAAAAGCGAAATTCAAGCCATGTACAACTTCAAGATTCATAAAAACTATTCATTTAGGAGGCGCATGAAATTTTCATGCGCCTCTATAATTTTATTTAATAGCATCATTGAAAAACTTTATAACACATTTTTTTCACACATTTCCACGATAATTCTTCGAAAATTCATCATTATACTCATGAATATAGAAAGAACAAGTTAAAAAATAATCAGTTTGATTGCAAAACTGAAAGGAGCATATATAATGAAACAAAAAAAATTCACTTCTTGGGGAGTAAGCTTTGCAAGTCTTGCACTTGTTGCAGGAATGATGTCATACATGGGAATTACAAATAAAGAAAAGACAAGCCAAACTTCAACCCAGGCATCTCAAAGTGTAAATAATCAAAATTCAACGATTTCCTATGAGATCCCTAATCAAACGACAAATAAAAATGCTTCTCAAACATCAACAAATCAAACTTCTTCATCAGACCAATCTTTATCAGGTCAACATGGAAACTTTGATACCACTACAGGGGGGACCTGATGATGTATAAATATAATTTCAATTCAATGAGCACGATGGTACAAATATCAATCAATCAAGAAATGTTTGCAAATGATCTCATGCCTATCTATAAACTATTTGCAGCTGTTGAAGATACATGCAGCCGATTTAAAGAGGAAAGTGAATTATCCAGATTAAATCAGCAAGTTGGGAAAGAAGTCGAAGTATCTGATGATCTTTTTAACATTCTGAAAGAAGCACTAAGATTTTATGAAGAAACGAATGGGATATTTAATCCGGGTATCTTGTCTGCAATTGAAGACAGTGGTTATACCAAATCCATTGAATATATCAAAGGACGCGAATTAGGAGCATCCATAGGTCAAACTACGGAGATTAGTAAAATTCAGCCTTATCTATTAAATGAAGAAAAACAGACAGTTATCCTGCAAACTAGAATCGATTTAGGCGGGATCGCAAAGGGATGGGTGATAGACCGCGCAGCGGATCTATTAACTAAACAAGGATATGGTTTTATTAATGTCGGTGGCGATATACGGATTTTTGGAACGTTGCCTAGACCATTAAATATCGGAATTGAAGACCCATTCGATCCAGCAAAAATGCTATCTTCCATACAAGTTTCCCAAGGAGCAGTGGCAACTTCCACAACAATGAAAAGAAGGTGGAAGATAAATGGCAAAAATAAGCACCACCTTATAGATACCACAACGGGAGAACCATCTACGAGCACGATTCTTTCTTCAACCGTTACTGCTCCCACTGCTGTAGAAGCGGATGTCCTGGCAAAAGTTACTCTTTTATTGGGAGAAAATGATGGAAAGTCTTTGTTATCCAGCAAAAAAATTAAAGCAGTTATCATAAATGATGCGAAAGAAATTTGGAGAGGAAGGGAATAGAATGGGAACATTTGAATGGTATGCAATTCGAGCCACAGGGACAGTAGCGTATTTATTATTATATATGGCGGTATTGTCTGGTCTCTTTTCCGCAGTTCAGAAGAAAAGGAAGAAGAAGATTAACAATATCCTTCATCTTCATGAATCACTTTCAGATTGGGCATTAATCCTTACATGTGGACACTTAGGAGTGTTGTTGGTCGATTCCTACTTGCCATTTAAGCTGTCCCAAATCCTGATTCCATTTAGCAGCAGCTATCAGACTGTTTCAATAGCACTGGGGACAATTGCTATGTACTTCTTAATTATGACGATCATTACATCAAAATTCCGTAAGAAAATTGGCTATCAAAGATGGCAAAAGCTTCACGCCCTTAATCCGCTTCTCTATATTTGTGTAACATTCCATGGTTTAATGAGTGGTTCTGACTTCTCTGGACCTGTTTTGGCTGCAATTAATATCGCACCAGTTATCATTATGGTCGGAATGTTGCTCTCAAGTAAGAAAAAAGTAAGTGAAGTACTTTAAAAACTATATGGGGTATTAACAATAAGAAGCATATTAAAACACATACGAATGAACAAAATCGTAAGGAGAATATGAAAAAATTATGACAACTCATTTTTTTCATATTCCTCCATATTTTCTTCATAGTTTCCTTCTATAGTAAAACTATAGAAGGAAAATCTTAGTGAGAGACGGAGTGAGAAAAGTGAAAAAGAATTTGCTGACAGGGTTAATTGCAGTTGGTCTCATAACAGCTGGCGGAACAGGATTCGTAATGGCGAAGGCACAGGAAAAAACAAATGACCCAGTATATTTCATGCAGCAGAATATGGGGCAAGGCAATATGACGCAAATGATGAAGACTACCAACACCAAGCAAGATTCAAATAACGGTTTTGAGCAAATGCTCCCATATATGAAGAAGATGCACCCGAATTTAAGCGATGAACAATTAAAGGCTCTTTACGAACAAATGCACGGTCCTAATGGTGCCTGCAGCAATGTGAATGGACAAGGAATGATGGGGACAAAAAATACAAATCTTTAAGGAAAAGCCGGAATATCCGGCTTTCTTTTTTTTGATCGTATTAAAACTTCTAATAGTCAAATTTTATACATTAAAACACAAAGTTAAATTAGTCACTTTTTATTTTTTCTGATATTCTCGAGAAATTTTTCCAGCTATTTGGGAAAAATAAAGTAAATCTTATTACATCTAATGGGGGATTTTTCTTCATAATGGAAAACTATTCAAATGATAATACGGCAAGAAGGTATGCTGCCCATGTCAGTATACTTGGTACCACCCAACTTCATTTAAGGAATCCATATATTATCGCTTGGTGGTCTGCAGCATTCCCTGGTTTTGGGCATTGGCTGTTATCAAAACATCTTCGTGGATTTGTTTTATTTGGTTGGGAAGTAATCGTAAATATGAATGCCCATATTAATTTAGCAATGCTTTATTCCTTTCAAGGAAAAATTGAATTGGCTAAGGATGTTTTAAACACTAGATGGCTGTTGATCTATATTCCAGTCTACATTTTTGCTATTTGGGACAGTTATCGGACTACCGTTGATATAAATAAAATTTCCATTCTCGCAAACCATGAAAATCACCGTATGAATACATTTAGTTTAGGTGCGATGGAAATTAACTATTTGGATAGGAGAAAACCTTCCCTTGCAATTATCTGGTCCTTATTTGTTCCTGGATTAGGACAACTCTACCTTCATAGGATTATTACTGCTTTTTTCATTATTATATGGGTAATGATATTTGCATTCTACTCTCGTGGTTTAGAAGCTATTTCTCTCCTTTTCCTTGGGGAAATTCAAAAAGCAACTGCCGTGTTAAATAGTGAGTGGTTATTATTTTTCCCTTCAATTTATGGCTTTGCTGTATTTGACGCATATGAAAATACAATTGAAAACAATAAGTTATTTAAAAAGGAACAAAATACCTTTTTAATGAAAAACTATCAATCCCCTCATTTCAGAGTGAAAAAGGGTACGAAAGTAGAGTGAGAAATGATGCAGGTATTTTCAACTTTTGAAAATACAGATTTTTTAGAAATAGCTATATCACGCTTGGAAAAGAGCGGAATAGTAAAAGAAAATATATTTGCTGTACCTCTTGATAATCGGTCAGATGAAAAAAGTATAATAGATACGATTCATCATTCTGATGGTATTTCCATCATTGACCTTGGGGCAGCACTAGCAACTGCGTTTGCCGTCATTGGGGCAAGTATTGGATTTATGTTAGCATGGGGCCCAATCTATTGGGGAATAATCGGAGCGAGTATTGGCCTCTTACTAGGCATTGGGATCAAATTATTTATCTATAAGGTGATAAAGAAAGAAAAAAGACATTCACAAGGAAAACAAGCAGAAGTCATTCTTATCATTGAATGTGATGAAAAGGAAGCGGGAATGGTCCAAAATATCCTTTGGGAACAATATGCATTAGGGGTTGCAAGAGTAAGGTGAATTTTAGTTCGAAATGAATTTTGATAATTTGAAAATATGTAACTTTAGACCTAGATTTAAAGCCTAAACCCCATTAAAATAAAGAAGAGACACTTACGGGGGTGGGTTATGGAAGATTCTCGAATATTGAATGGGATTAAATTTACCCAAACGGAAACTCAAGTTACACGAAGGGATGAACAATTAAATGCTATTATTCAAAATACAAACGATACAATTGGCAGATCCAAAAGAATTGCCAAAGGAATGAAGCGGAGGGCTTACCTTGATTATTTAACTGGTCTTCCAAATAGAAGATATTTAGAAAATCAGCTAAGAAAGGAAGTGCTCCGTGCAAAGGGTAATAAAACATCATTTGCCTTATTATTAATCGACCTAGATGAATTTAAATATGTAAATAACTCTTTTGGTTACAGTGTAGGGGATATACTTTTAGAGGACTTTTCTGCGAGATTGCAAGAAGCGTATTTACAGAATGATGCAATTCTTTGCAGACTTGGCGGAGATGAATTTATCATTCTTTTACCCAATGTTTTTAGTCTTGAAGAAATTAATAAACATGCGGGCAATTTAATTACTCTGATTAACGATAAGCCCTTTACTGTCAGAGGGAATGACTTTTTTATTACGATAAGCGCTGGAGTAAGTGTTTACCCGTATTCTGGGGAAAGTATAGACCTACTATTAAAAAATGCTGATTTGGCTATGTATCGTGCAAAAAGTAACGGCAAGAACCAATATCAGATTTTTTCACCTACCATGAATTTGTTTACATACAAGCAATTTACTTTAAGAAATGATTTGAAAAAAGCGCTAACAAATAATGAATTCACCATCTTTTATCAGCCTCGTTTTACCCCAATTACAAACGAACTTATCGGAGCAGAAGCACTCATTCGCTGGAACCATCCCGGATGGGGACTGGTGTCACCAGATGAATTTATTTCTATAGCTGAAGAATCCGGGTTGATTGTTCCTATTGGAGCGTGGATGCTCAAAAATGTTTGTCAGCAATTGAAAAACTGGCAAATGGATGGGTTACCAATGAAAAAGGTTTCGATAAATTTATCCTCCTTGGAATTGCTGCAATCGAATTTCATTGAAATGGTTTCATCTGTATTAAAGGAAAATAATCTTGAACCAAAATGGATTGAGTTTGAGATCACTGAAAGAATGATTATGGATAGAGAGGAAAACGCATTAAAAACATTAACCAGCTTAAAAACATTAGGTATTTCCCTTGCACTTGATGACTTTGGAACCGGGTACTCGTCTATCAATTACTTATGGAAATTACCTTGTGATATCATCAAGATTGATAAGAGTTTAATAAAAGAAATGC
>JAUZQA010000251.1 GCA_030705665.1 Bacillota bacterium | reverse complement strand
TTGACAGAGCATATCATTGACAATTTCCCGGTGGATTTTTTCAAGATGCGGCAGCGTTCGTTTGTTCAGCATCGTTTCAGCTGAAACCATGACACCCGCTCTTACAAGTGACCTGCTATTTTCTATCATTCTCTCAAAATACTTTACCCGTTGATGATAGTCAGGTATACGCTCCATCCGAGCGAAACCGGCATTCGCAAATTCTTCAATAGTTCCCCAATTATGAGAAATATGTAAAACGTCTAAATAAGGAACGATTAACTCATAACGATCTAAATCCAGAGTCAAATTCGAATTAATCTGCGTCCGAGTCCCCCGCTCATGGGCATATTTTAATATAGGCAGAACATAATTTTTCAACGATGTTAATGAGAGCATTGGCTCTCCGCCAGTTATACTTAATGCCCTTAATGATGGGATTTCATCCAATCTCTTTAATATCAAGTCGATAGGTAATGCTTCTGGGTCTTTCGATTGAAGCGTATACCCTACCGCACAATGCTCACAGCGCATATTGCAAAGAGTTGTTGTTGTAAATTCAATATTGCTTAATTGCATTTCCCCGTGTTCTTCTATGTCCATATAGGCTTCCCAAGGATCATAAAAAGGGCTAATTTTTTTTAGAATCTCCATACTTATCTCCTTTTTATATCAATCAACTCATTATATTCTTTCCTGTCTCCAAATATCGCCTCCGCCGCATCCTTATTTTTTACTCATCATTAAAAATCCCTTAATCATAAAATAACTAACATCCTCGGGAAGAAGCTCTTTAATAGGTTTTAATTTTTCTCTGCCAGCCTCTTCAACTGCCTGTTCTAATTGTGGAACAAATACTGCCGGAATTATTTTTGTAAAGTCAACATCCATTTTCTGTTGAGCACATTGGAGCAAATGATTTTCAATTGTGCTTACCGCAAGTTCTCTTTTTTCAGCAATCTCCTCGATCGATAAGCCGCTCTGATGCATACTTAGTGTTTCTAAATGTGAATCACCCGTTGCTTTTTTTGTTGCTTTTTTAGGCTTTTCTTCCGTCACCATCTCACTTTGATAGTCAGCATTCGATTCACAAAACGCCTGAATCGCAGCTAAAAACACGTCCCCATACTTTTGCAGTTTATTCTGGCCAACGCCGCTAACCTGCAAAAAAGCTTCGCTTGTTTTTGGAACCTTAACACACATATCTTTTAAAGACGCATCGGAAAAAATAACAAATGGCGGGACTTTTTCTGAATCTGCAATCCGTTTTCTTACAGCCCTTAGTTCTTCAAACAATGGATCTTCCTTCGAAACTTGCTTAACTTCCACGGCTTCCTTCCTAAACACAGGCTGCTTTCCTAAAAGAACATCTCTGCCATTAGCCGTTACAAACAAAGTTGGATAGGTCCCATGTTTAACCCCAATCAGTTCCTGTGATATTAGAAATTCAATAAAGTCACTTACATCCTTTGCACTCTTTTCCTTCATAATTCCATAGGTTGTAAGCTTACTAAAACCAAGTTCTATGATTTTTTTATTTTTTGAACCAGTTAATACTTGTGCGATCATAGATTTACCAAAACGCTGCTCCATCCGAATGATACACGACAACACCATTTGCGCTTCTTTTGATACATCCATGCTCGTTCTTGAATCGATACAATTCCCACATCTGCCGCAAGGCTCTGTATCCGATTCTCCAAAATAGTGCAAAATGAATTCCTGCAAACAATTTTCGGTATGGCAGTAATCAACCATCTGCTGCAGTTTTTCTAATTCGTGTGAAATTCGTACCCGTTCGCTTGATTGATCAATTAAAAACCGCTGAATTTGGACATCCTGCGAAGAATAAAGGAGAACACATTCGCTTTCTAGCCCGTCTCTGCCGGCACGGCCCGCCTCCTGATAATAGCTTTCCATATTTTTTGGCATCTGAAAGTGTATAACGTAACGAATGTTTGATTTATCAATCCCCATTCCAAAAGCAGAAGTTGCTACCATCACCGTTGCCTGGTCCTCTAAAAATCGATCCTGCTCATGGTTCCTCTCCTTGTCATTCATTCCAGCATGATAGCGGGCAACATTTATTTTCGCTTTCTGTAATCGCTCATATAACTGATCAACCGTTTTTCTGGTTGCAGCATAAATAATCCCTGCTTCTTTCCCATTCTTTTTAATATAGTTTTTTAAAAACTCAAGCCGATCTTGACCCTTTACAACGGAAAATGAAAGGTTCTGACGTTCAAATCCTGTAATAATGGTATTTTCTTGGTTAATGTTAAGGGAGAGGCAAATGTCTTCACGTACCTTAGGAGTTGCAGTAGCGGTGAGGGCAAGAACGATCGGGCGGTTTGGAAGGCTATCAACTAAGTTTTTAATATGGCGATAGCTTGGACGAAAATCATGTCCCCACTGGGAAATACAATGGGCTTCATCAACAGCTACCAACGGGATATCCATTCTTTTTAAACTCTCCATAAATTCATAGGATTCCAATCTTTCAGGGGCGATATAGAGAAGCTTATATTTTCCTTGAATTGCATCCTGTAATCTTTGATTGGCTTCTAATGAAGTTAACGAGCTATTAATAAATGCCGCAGAAACACCAATCTGTAGTAGTGTATCAACCTGGTCTTTCATTAATGAAATGAGAGGTGAAATAACGATTGTTGTTCCTGGCAGTACTAGAGCGGGAACTTGATAACAGATGGATTTCCCTCCGCCTGTCGGCATAACGCAAATGGTATTTTTCTCAGAAATAACGGACTGAATTGCCTGCTCCTGCCCTTTACGGAAGGATGAGTAGCCAAAATAGGTTTGGAGAATTTGTCTTGCCTGGTCAACCAAAGTATTTGCTCCTTTCTGTGTATCCTGCTTTGGAATGAAAACTATTTTACGTTGTTAGAATTCACCAAGTTTTTCTTTCTATATTATAGCATTATTGCCATTTTATTAAGGAGGATACCAACTGTATTTTCTCCATTTTTTTGGGGCGGAGGCACCACTTTTCCTTTAGTTCCTTTCTTTCCTCATTTTACTTGAACACGGGCACGATTCACCTACTTTTAAGGAACACGCAGAATTTGTAGATTAATAACGATTGAATATTCCGAATTTAATCGATTATAATTTGTCTTGCTAGACAAATTTTCCCATAGGGAGGTATTTATTTGAAGTTAAAGAGGTTATCAGCATTACTTATCGTTGTTTTAGCTCTAAGTACCATTTTCTCATCGATTGTATCCGCAGAAAAAAAGGAACAGCCAAACCTTGTAGCCCTTGGTGATTCGATTACCTTTGGCTATCACTTGCCAGACCAAATCGGTCAGCAGCCATCGCCGCATGCATTCCCAAGTTTAATAGGTGAAGGACATTTCAAGGTAACGAACTTAGGCTATCCTGGTTTGACATCTTCTGGTTTACTCCTTGCTTTAAGCACAGATCCATTTAAAAACTCCTTAAAATCAGCTGATGTTGTGACATTGGATATTGGAAGCAACGATTTATTACAAGCTGCTGGTTTAACAGGTGGCACACTAGCCTCTCCACCAGATTACCAAAAGATCGCTGCAGCTGAACAACAATTATTAATCAACTTAAATTTGATTATTACTCAAATTAAGGCACAAACAGACGCTCCAATTATTCTTTACAATCTGTATAATCCATTTGGCGCAAATGACCCAATCTTTGGTTCTCTACATACTTTCGGAGAACAAATTATTGGTGCAGTAAATTCTGGGGTTATTGCACCAACTGCGCTACAAACAGGTTCCCTTTTAGCTGATGCCTATTCCGCCTTTAACGGCAAGCAGGAAAAATACATTATCCCTGGGGACATCCATCCTAATTTTGCCGGACAAAAAGCTCTCGCAAAAGCAGGAGATCGGGCATTGCGTACGCTTAAACACACTGAAAAAGCAGACCATTGACGGCAAATAAAAAGGGAAAGCAAATCCATGTAAAACATTTCGTCACAGAAATTTAAATCAATTTGGGTGCTTTTTACATTGAATTTACAATACGTTTGTAGTAATATAATCACATAAGCTGCGTTGTTCGTAATCATAATAAAGTTTTAACCTTTAAGCTGTAAAAGGGAGTTTTAATTGAAACAGGAATGACAAGCCTCTGTCTACACGACATGGAGGACATGCAGGATAGTTTCTGCGAACACCCACTTTGAGGAGTGGTGGTTTAAAACTTTCTTATATTATCTACGGCAAATGCGGCTCCTTAAAAAGCATTAAAGACCAGTTCCAAATGGGACTGGTTTTTTTTTGAACCTCCCACGACTAAAGTCGCTGGATTCTAACGCCTTTGCAGGCTTCAAAACCCTGCTGTGAATTGTTGCTAGTCGTAAGATTCCTGTTTCATCGAGAACTGCATTCCAATAGGGAACGTCTTACATTCTCTCCATTACCCACCTTACGGTTGATAAACAACGCCTTTGACGTTGACAGGCTCACCCCGATGTTCCATCGGTAATAGAAAACTTGATTTATGCACTTTTGGGAAGGGAACGCAAAATACGGATTCCTTCCTCCTTAATATTTTTGGATGCGTTAATATCACGGTCGTGCTTGGTTCCACAATTCAGGCAGACCCACTCTCTATCCGAGAGGGATAACATCGTGTTCTTAGTATTACATCCGTTACATAGTTTGCTTGATGCAAAGAAACGGTCTACCAACACCACTGTCTTGTTTGCCCACTTTGCTTTGTAGGTGACAAAAGTTTTAAACATACTCCAACTCACATCAGAAATACTTCGTGCTAACCGTCTGTTTTTGACCATCCCTTTTACATTCAAATCCTCCAAAGTGATGACTTGGTTTTCGTCCACCACTTTGCGGGATTCTTGATGTAAAAAGTCTAATCGTTGGTTGGCAATATGTAAGTGAAGTTTGCTGATTTTCTTTTGAAACTTTTTGTAATTTGAACTACCCTTTTTCTTATTTTTCAACTGTCGTTGAAATTTTGCCAGCTTTTTTAAGGCTTTTTTTAAAAATTTTGGGTTGTCTACTTTATTGCCGTTGGAGTCAATATAGAAGAAAAGCAAGCCCATGTCTAACCCAATGATGTCCTTGTCAGGGATCGAGAAAACGTCCAACGGACGTTCCAGTGGAATGATTTCTTCGATTTTCAAAGAAACATAGTATTGTCCACTGCTATGATAGGTGATAGTGGCAGATTTAATCCTGCCTTTTAGTCCTTGTTCTTGGAGCATTTTGAGATGTTTTTTAGAAAGGTTCACTTTTATACTTCCAAGTTTTAGAAGTTTGACGGTTTTATTTTGAATATTAAGGTGGATATTATGGTTGGTTTCTTTCGTAGTGTAGGATTGCTTGGAGGAATGTTTGTTTTTTAATTTCGGGAAACCGTTTTGTCCACTGAAAAAGCGGTTGAAGGCATCTTCCACTTCTTCCATCGCACATTCTAAAGCAAACTTATCCGATTTTTGAAGCCAATTAAAGTAAGGGTGGTCTTTTAGCTTGTTAAAAGCCTTTTTAAACTCACCGTAGGTGAGAGTCTCGCCAGTCAGTTGATACACTTCTTTCCGCTCGGAGAGATAGAAATTATGAGTAAAGCGGGCATTTCCAATCGTTTGGTGGATTTGTTCTCGCTGAGCCTTGCTGGGTCTCATGCGGAGCTTGATTCCATAATAACGGAGTTGTTTGCCTTCTTTCGCTAATTCTTCGTTGCGTTGTTTGGTTGTTTTTCGTACCATTTAAACTCACCTCCAAATTTCTAATTATATGAATATTATACCATTTTCACGAACACTTGTCCGCTTTTTACTCTTATTTTTTCAAAACCCCCGCCCTAACCCACGACTGAAGTCACGGGTGTGCGGGCAGGAAACCATCAAGCAAATAGTTAAACTATTCCTAAAATTTCCGTTATGATAATCGTATAAGATACGATTGGGGGAGCAAAAATGCCAAAGAGGAAATTAGTTATTACACATAAAGTTGAGCAGAAACATATTGAGCAAATAAAAACGATCATTCCTGATTGGGACCTTGTAACAGGAAAGGACAGAGAAATCTGGGAGGGACATCTTAAGGATGCTGAAGTGGTTGCCGGGTGGAAAAAGGGAATGGAAAAGGATTGTCTGCAGGATGACTCGAAACTTAAATGGCTGCAAACATGGAGTGCAGGTATTGATTCCCACCCCTTGGAAAAATTAGCAGCGAAAAACATCCTATTAACAAGTGCCAATGGTGTCCATTCCTTTCCAATTTCAGAGACAATTTTTGCCCTGATGCTCTCATTAACCCGAAAAATCCATACATATGTGAAAAACCAGCAAGTAAAGACTTGGAGTCATTCTAATTTAAAAAGTGAAATTCACAAAAAAACAATTGGTATCATAGGTGTAGGAACGATTGGAAAAGAAACAGCCAAAATCGCC
>JAUZQA010000250.1 GCA_030705665.1 Bacillota bacterium | reverse complement strand
GCTCTCTGATACAACTTTAAATAGCTGTCAGTCATCTTTTCCTTCGTGAACCGATCTACTACATAGCTGCGGAGATCTTTTGGTTTTACTGGAGAATCTCCTAATACCAATTGTTTCATATGATGCAAATCCCTGCAAACAAACATGGGCAGCCCTTGTAAAATTTCCGGAACTGCCCCCTTATTGTATGCAGCAACTGGCGTCCCGCACGCCAAGGCTTCTATAAGCACTAGTCCAAATTGTTCTTCATTTTCGATTGGAAAAACCAACCACTTAGCATTTTTCAAAAGATCTTGTTTTGCCTTACCATGAACTTCGCCTACATATTTGATATTTGGTGCTTCCGAGATTTGCGAAACCATTTTCCTGTACAATTCTTTATCCCACTCTGGACCAGCAAGTACTGTTTGCATGCCTGTCTGTTTTCCTAACTGAATCACATCTTCGACACCTTTTCCTTGATCGATTCTTCCCAAAAACAAAAGATAATTATCTTTCACCTCTGAGTAAGTAAACGATTGTACATCAATTCCGTTATGCACGTATGCGCCAATATGTTTATTTGTTGACTGTTTTAATTTCGTTTGGGATACATATACGGGGCACTTAACAGAAAAATTCAAACCAAATTCTGTGTGAATCGTTGAGATGGTTGGAATATCCAGCTTTTCTCTTCCAATCACTAAATCGTGCGTATGATCATGAATAATATCAATACCATCCGGCAAAGTCTCAAGGACAAATTCTTTAATATTATTTTTCTTAAAACCTCGATACCCATAAGGAATAATCATGGCTCTGCTGTTGCTGTCATGTTGGGCATATACATATACTTCATGCCCCCGATTGACCAGTTCATCGGACAAATTATAGACAACCCTTTCGATTCCTCCGCTTCCTGGTAAAGGAATAAGATTTGGAGAAACGAGGACAATTCTCACTCAGGTTCACCACCCATAAAGCACGATGATTCAGAATATGGCACGATACATTCATATAATATATATGGCAGTAATTCTTCGATTACGAACATTTGGCTTTTATAGATTGATAAAAGTTTTAGTTTTTTTTGAATTAGTTTGAATGGAATGATTTTCTTACCGGTTTCGAAAACATAAAGATTATCGATTCCTTCTGAATGTAAAATTTTCGAAAGGGATTTATGCTGACTGTGGCCATACTCACCACAAAGGTTATGAGTGACAATACGGTGGTATCTATGTTTATCAATGCGCTTGCGTATATCCTTTGCAACTAACTGTTTATCAAAGCTTCCCTCATAAATATCCGGATAGTTCCATATTTCATACGAGGCCCCAACCATATTCATTGCCTTGCGAAATTCCTTTGAGCGGACCGGATCACTGCCATTGGTTAAGCAGATGACCTCCCAGCCTTTTTCCTTTAGCAATGCGGCTCCCCCAAAAATCGACTCATCATCGGGATGGGCAACAATCATAAGTTTGTCTTTCAAAACTCCCACCTCTTTTATATGGAATTCTCAATTAGATTATGTTGAGTTTAGCCGAAATGATAGGTACAAACGCCCTTATTTTAAGATATTCATACCATGATTTAACCTAATGAAAATAATATTCATATTATAAACCGTATAGATATGGAGGTGTTTCATTGACACAAAGTGAAAAGCAAATCTGTTTTGCAGTTCTAGTTCACAATAATAAGGATGTCGTAATCGATCTTTTGGATAACATTAAATTTTATTGTCCAAACAGTAAGGTTGTTCTTTATAACGGAGGAGATGATCCTGAACTTTGCAAAGAGCTTGAAATTCCTGTCTGTCCGAGAAGCAGAAAATTGCAGTACGGTGTTACGGCGATTTATTTACTGGAAACAATGAAATGGCTGGAAGATATCAATCTGGAATACGACTTTTTAATAAACCTTGATTCCGATGCCCTTTTCGTCAGGGAAGGCTATGAACAATTTATTTATGAACAAATGAAAAACAAAGATTATATGGGTGTTGATACGAAACCCCTTGAAAGCAACAATTTCTGCGGGATCCAATTTAAAAAAGAATATAATTTATGGGAACCGCTTTTCGGAACAATCTCACTATTTGAATCATTTAATGTCGGGCAGGTTTTCAGTAAACGTTTAGTAAACAGCTTGTTGATAAGCGGGCATTTTCAGATACTTATGGAGAATTTAAACAAAACAAAAGCCTTCGGCATTGACGAAATTGCATATGTAAATATGGTAAAGATGTTAGGATTCGATTTGCATGCATATCCTAAGTCAACCGGAAATTCGATCCGTTACCGCCCGCATTTTCATCTGGATGAAACGGTAAGTCTGCTGCATAAGAATCAGAATATTTTTCTGTTGCATCCCGTTCGCAGAAATATGAAGGATGAAACGAGAGCCTTCATTAATAGTATGCTTAAGCAAAAGTTCCAGTTTGAAAAAGAAAAAAGTAAACGACTACTCCAACAGGACTTGGGGAATCTGCCGATTTTTTTATATGGGAAGAAAAAAGATTCGGTCTTCAAAGAATGGCTAGCTTGCTCACCAGAAACTGGGATTACTTATTGGAATGCCTCCAACTGCAGCTTTCCCTCAACATTTAAAGTAGATTCTTTTACGGCTTTGGAGACCCAAAATGGAAAAATTGAAGCACTTTGCAGAATTGGAAAGAAACTTTATCATTTATATCTTGATGAAAAAAACAATGGCAAGTGGGTTAAATCAAAGCCATTTGCGTTTGGGGTGACAGGCAGTCCAATGTTTATTGAAAGTTCATTTGGGAGCCTTGAGGTTGTGGCACCATTAATAGGTGGTGGATTGGCGCATTGGTGGAGAGATAACAAACATCCTAATCGTCCCTGGATCGGACCGATGAAGTTTGGCAAGGGTTATTATCAAAAAGGAATTCTTGTGGAAAACAACGAAAGTCAATTAACAGTAGTTGTAGAAGTGAAAGATGGTTACAGGTATTTCGTTGAGGATAATGGAAAAAAATGGAGATGGAATGGGCCATTTATCTAGGAAGGAAAACAAAAGGCAAACAAAACCCTCTAACAATCATTTGTTAGAGGATGCTTTTATTAACTGCAGCTATCAATATATTAATTTGTTATTGTAAAGGAGCTTCTTTAACCCATTTCTTGTCTTTGCTACCTACCCAATAAACTAATTTTCCATTTAATTTACAAACAAGAATGTTCCTTTCATCATCCAATTGATCAAGCATAACTGGTTCTGCATTTTCTTGTACAATGAGATACGGGCCATGCCAAGGAAAACCATTTGCAGTATTTTCTCTCCACCAATACCCAATTCCGCCGTTTTCTAACATGCATACTACTTCAAAATCTCTTGTAGGATTACTGTGAAAAATTGGAACTCCTTTTACACCTTTGGCAAACGCCTCAGTTTTATCCCATGATTTTGTCCTTCGGTGTTCCCAATAATGGGCTAATGTGTTCCCTGAGCGAACAATAATTTCTTGGTTGCCAAATTTACTAACAATAGGCAAGGATGGTGCATAATTCAACTCATCACTTTCATACCATGGATAATTCTTGTGACGATATTTTTCAATCATACAATTATAGGCCAAGTGTCTAATCAATTTTCGTGCAGGATTACCTGGGTAGCGATAAATTGGATGGCATAACCCGCTAAACTCCTTGTTATTTATACTGTCAATGATTTCACCCAATGTAAAATGTGGGCGGTAACGATTGATTACCGAATCATCTACGAAAGGATACTTTTTCATTTTAAAACCAAGTTCCTTAGCCATATTTACATAAAAAATCTCATCTGAACCATGGCTAATCGTTTCCGAAAGGGTCTTCTTATATGTTTCCTTTTTTCCTGGCTCTAGCAATGCTTTTACTAATGGTCTTTTGATTACTTGACCAACATTAAAGACACCATAGTAGGGGTCAAGAGAAAACAATTTTCTCCATCTATCTATATCTTTTCTTAGGTATAATCCAATCTGCCAGTTTGGTTCTGGGATCCGAAGTAAAACTGCCATGTAATCAACATCTCTCATTTCATTGGCAATTACATTTTCGTATCCATCTTTGATAAATAAAGCATCAGAATCTATATTAACAAAATAATCATAATCTATTCCAAGTTCCTCTATCCATTCCATTGTCTCAAGAAAATAAATCGTTGTGAATCCATATGATAATTTACGGCTGGTTGGACATACAGGTACACCCAGATCATTGCAAAGTGAAGGATCGTCTCCTCCATTAAATAAAACAAACGTACTATTCGGGCAAAAATACCTGATATTATGAATTAATTCTTTAACAAGTTCCCGATCATTATGAACAAGGATGGAAAAACAAATTTTGCTTTTAGGAGTTTTAGTAAAGTACCTATAATTCATTTCCAATTTATGCTCATTTGTACCATTTTCGACTTGAAATGATAAATTTTTTGAATCCTTTTCATTCACGTTTATTCACCTCATATCATAATTAAAAGGAAAATAGCATGGATATTTCTCATTTGAAAATTCTTCAAAATAAACGGAAATGGATTATATAGCCATTTCCCAGTAAAGAGGCAATCAAGTGTAAATAATATGATTAACCATCAATTCTTACCAATGGTATAGTATGTTTTAGTGATTAATAAGTTCCTGGACTTAAATAGGTTTTACTTTAAAACTAACAAATTATGTTTGTTCGCTCCCTATTAAGTTATGGATCACAGAACATATTTACAACATTCTTCATATGATAAAACGTTCATTTAACCAGTTGCAGACTTTTATTAAAAAACCAAATTGATCTATAAAATACTAAGAAAAGGAAGATGCAAAGGTGCTAGATAAAGTATCTATTCTTATTCCATTTGTTTCGAACGATGAAGATAGGAATGAGGCCTTCAAGTGGGTCAAAAAATTTTATGAAAATACACTTCCTGAAGCGGAAATTTGTATTGGCGTGACGGAGGCTGATCCATTTTCAAAGTCAAAAGCTGTTAACCATGCAGCTTCGCTTGCAACGAGGGATATTTTTGTGATCGCCGATTCTGACATAATATATGATCCCTCCCTAATTCTTCAATCAGTTAGACTTATTGAGAAGCACCCCTGGGTAATCCCTTATCAAAAAGTATTTAATTTAGATGCTGAAAGCACCGCAGAATTACTTAAGTACGAACCTGTTTGGCCGATCCCCTTTGTTTATTCAGGCAGACAACGGCCACAGATGGGCTGGGGAGGCATAAACATTGTACAAAGACATCAATTTGAACGAGTTGCTGGATTTGATGAAAGATTTCAAGGCTGGGGAGGCGAAGATGATGCATTCGCCTTTTCACTTTTATATTTATTCGGACGCCCCTATAGAATAGACACAAGCATTTTTCATTTATGGCACCCACCTGGAAAACTTACCCATTACAACTCAAATCGAAGTTATTTAAAAGCTTATTTAGCGGGAACAGATTCCACTTTAAAGGAAATAGAAAAAAGAAAAAATTACAAAGAGGAAAGATGACCATTTTTGTTGGTCTTTGGGGCAGATGCCCCTTTTTTGTTTGAATTTGTAATTCTTCCTAAATGCCAGATCTTCTGAATGTCTGGTTTTCTATAAATTACAACTGTATTGTTATCTCCCTGGATCGTTTACCAGTTTGCGAAACAAATAAGGAAAACTACCTTGTGCTATATGAATAGGTAAAGGCATTGAGTGAAATTGTAAGTAATTTAAAAGCTTATTTTATGATAGGTATGCAAAAAATTTCGGTTTCAATACCTGTGAAACTTATCGTCTTTCTGAAGATGCTTATCTCACAGAACATGCTAAATACATGATTAAACTCATGGATAGTAACCAAATCACTCACACTAAAACCATGGCCAAGCAGTGTTACTCATCACAATAGATCTGGAAAAACCAGTTGGAACCACTAATTACGTCTTGTAGATAAATCATAGCAAAAAGGGCAAATTCAATTAGAATTCACCCTTTTTGCATTAAATTTATCTCAATTTCTACCTGGTCTACCTGGTCTACCTGGTCTACCCGGTCTTCTTCTGCGTGTTCTCCTTGAACTACTTGAACTACTTGAACTACTTGAACTGCTTAATTTTCTCGATCTTCCCGGTCTTCTGTGTTTATCTGATTTCTTAGACCTTTTAGGATTAGGGAAAGGACATTCAGTAATTGTCTCCGTGAAGGTTTCAGTTGCGGTAACTGTTTCCGTCTCTGTGACTGTTTCCGTCTCTGTGACTGTTTCGGTTTCGGTTGCTGTTTCGGTCTCCGTGACTGTTTCGGTTGCTGTCTCCGTCTCCGTAAAGGTTTCCGTTGCTGTTTCCGTCTCGGTCACTGTTTCGGTTGCTGTTTCCGTCTCCGTGAAGGTTTCCGTTGCTGTCTCCGTCTCGGTCACTGTTTCGGTTGCTGTTTCCGTCTCCGTGAAGGTTTCCGTTGCTGTCTCCGTCT
>JAUZQA010000025.1 GCA_030705665.1 Bacillota bacterium | reverse complement strand
TGGTTCGATCATTGGAGCAGGATTTTTTTTAGGAACAAGTCTTTCGATTCAGACTGCCGGTCCCGCCATTCTCATTAATTATTTAGTTGCCGGAATCACTGCGTTCTTTGTCTTCAGCGCCTTGGCCGAGATGACAGTACGCGACCCCGCCCCAGGTTCATTTCGAACCTATGCCAGAAAGGCATTTGGAAATTCAATGGGATTTCTTTCGGGTTGGATGTATTGGTTAGCAGGAGTTTTAATTATGTCCAGCGAGGTTGTGGCTCTTGCGACTTTCACTAAATTTTGGTTCCCGCATGTACCACTTTGGATTTTTTCGGTGTTATATGCAGCAGTCGCTTTTGGAATAAATCTTTTAGGTGTAAAAAATTTTGGCAAAATTGAATCTCTTTTTGCGATTGTCAAGCTTACAACATTAATCGTTTTTATCGTCTTTGGAGCCCTTTTATTTTTCCATATTATTTCACCGCATGCTGTTTCATTGTCTGAAAAAAATGCTTTCCATAACTTTGCGCCAAACGGAATTGCAGGTATGTGGTCGGCACTCATCTTTGTCTTCTTCTCTTTTGGTGGCATTGAAGTAATTGGGATTGCTTCCTCAGAATTAAGGAACAAGAATGATGTTCCAAAAGCCGGAATTGGTATGCTTTTCGCCCTTGTTGCTGTCTATATCCTATCAATCCTGCTGGTTTTAACCATGGTTTCCTGGACAAAAATAGATGCCTCTAAGAGTCCGTTCGTTACCGCATTATCCGTTTTTAATATACCTTATATGGATTCATTATTTAACATCATTATTATCAGTGCAGCATTTTCGACCATGGTTGGCGCTCTTTTTTCAGTGACAAATATTCTGCTTTCCTTAGCAGAAGATGGTGACGCTCCAAAATTTTTTGCTGAAAAGAATCAAAAAGGCACCCCTATAAAAGCACTATTGCTTACCGGTCTTGCACTTGGAGCTTTTCTCATTTTTTCCTATGTCCTGCCAGGTACGATTTATGAATATGTGACTACTGCAGCTGGTGTTATGTTAATTCTTAATTGGATTATTATTTTATCTTCTCAAATTAAGCTTAGAAAACAAACAAAGCCAAATAACTTGTTTCAAATGGCTGGATATCCGGCTACCTCCTATCTGGGTATCGCTTTTATTCTCATTACAGTATCTGGCGGACTTTTGCATCCTACACAAAGAATGGGTGTAATTATTAGTTTAGGATTTATTGTCCTGATTATCATCAGTCAGCGACTAATTTTCAGGCCTCGAACGATGATTAGAATGCGAAAAATGCGCGAGGAATAAGCAGACTTTAATTTTATTGACAAAAGAAGATAATTAATGTAGTATTAGTTATTGTGCTTTCAATAACATCTTTTGAAAAACAGATAGGTAATGTAAAAAATGAACTGGCATTCTACTTTTGTTTTTAAGAATGACTTATTCACACTGGATCGGCTTCGGAGCCGTAAGGATGTAAGAGAGGTAGGGCTTACGTCGTTTAGGTTAAAAAACCACCGGGTGGAATTTAAAACCGCGGCAGCAGTTATCGTACAGAATACTTTAACTTTAAATATAAATATTTTTTACCTTACGAATATATGTGAAAAGCAAAAAAGGCAGGGGAATTTCTATTCCTCTGCCTTTGTCCATTTTTTATGGTTTTTTAATATAAATAGCTTGGCTGCCCATTTGTTCCCATGCTTTCATGAAACTTTCCCGATAAACTTTTCGATTCTTAACCCCAAACGGATCGTTAACATAGATATAATTGCTGTCATATCCTGTAATGACAACACTATGTTCACTGAATGATATATCCACTGAGCCTTGCGGTGTCAGCCATTTTACAAAATCGGATACAGGAGCAAAACTCGATGTTGCAATGACCCAAACTGGCTGACCATTACTTACCGTTTTTAGTAAGTCGCTAAAGGCACTGTTAGTTAGATTTACGACCTGGTCGCCCGCATACTGTTTTGCTAAATCATAAATGGGGCCACTGTAAGCTGCGTAACCAGGACCATCATCGATATCACCAACAAACCCCATATTAGGGTTACCATTTAGCCCATTTTGGTATGTAAGTGGGACCGTTTTGACTTTTTCCGCTAATTCATTTTTCGTTACAGTATACCCATTATAATTTAAAATCATGGCAAGACTCGTTACTTCGCACCCATTAAAAAGTTTGGGGGCAGACATCTGATCAATGATTGGTACATTAAGTAGTTTATGATCCGGCATAATACCTTGTTTCTCTGCTATTGCAGTTTCATGCTGATGTAGGGATGCAGGTATTAAAGTCGGAGCAAAGACTTTTAATTGATTTTGTATCTTTTGGAAGCTCATAGTTGAAAAAATTATAGCAGCAATGGTCATTGCTATAAGTATTTTTTTTATAGGAAAGCCCCCTATTTTTTTCATCTAATATGTATATCATTTAGGCTTACTTAAATGGCCTTGTTTGTCTGACAGTTTTCGAAACACTTGGTTAATGACCTCCGAAAAAACGAGGCCAAAGGCAATCGAGCCTGACAACATAAATGCTTTTGCAGCTAAATTAAGGGCGGCGTTGTAATCATTCTCAACAAAATTTCTCATAGCATCATAAGCAAGCCCTCCAGGGACAAGGGGTATGATTCCGGCAACGCTATAAATAATGACTGGAGTTTTATAAACCTTTGCTAATACATGACTGATAACACCTACAAAAATGGATGCAGCTACCGTTGCCATTACAGCATCATGGTTATTATGGGCCAAATAATAATAGATAATCCAGCCACCCATACCGATTAATCCACATTTGATAAGCGTTTGTTTAGGTGCATTAAAAAGAATGCCAAATGCACCTGTTGCAATGAAACTTGTTAATAACTGTGCAATTATAGCAGCCACCTTCCTTCTGAAGTCTTATCTTTTCTTTTGGCTGTGTTAAATTGGCCTGTTGATTTCCACTCCAGGCACTGGCCTTTCTTTTAACCTATAAAGGTTAGTACAACTGCAATTCCAGACCCGATTGCAAAAGCAGTTAAAAATGCCTCGGCTCCCTTTGATAACCCAGAAACAAGATGCCCCGCCATTAAATCTCTGACTGCATTGGTAATTAACAATCCGGGAACTAGTGGCATGACTGATCCAATAACAATTTTATCAAGTTGATGTCCTGCACCTATTTTTACAAAAAACAATGAGAGCAAACCGATAATGAAAGAAGCTAGGAACTCGGAAAAAAACTTTATTGGGACAAACCGATGAAAGGCGACAAAACTCAGGTACCCAATTCCGCCTGCGATCATCGCAGGGATAAAATCATTCCAATTGCCATCAAACATAATTAAAAAACAACTGCTGGCAATCGAAGCAGCAGCTACCTGCAGTTTCATTGGAAACATCATATTTTGAGTTTCTATTTCTTTTAATTGGCTCAGTGCTTCCTGAAGTGTAAGAGCTCCAGTGCTGATTTTTCTGGAAATTCCATTGACCATGGCAACCTTCTTTAAATCAGTAGAGCGTTCTAAGATTCGAATAAGTTTTGTTTTTGTGGGCGCGAAGCCTTCAGCTGAGAAAATAATCCCAGTGGGGGTTACATAGCTATGTGTCTCCGTTATGCCAAACGCTGCAGCCATCCTCATCATTGTATCCTCTACACGATAGGTCTCTGCTCCGCTTTGAAGCATAATTTTCCCTGCAAGCAAGCAGATTTCCATAATTTCGTACGTTTCAACCTCTAGGTTCTTCATGATCTCTCTCCACTATTATTTCAACATTAGATTCTCTAACAGTTTATAGAAAATAATTCCGCGAATCAATTGACATTCTTTGAAATTGTTAAAAGTAAGTATTTTTTTAAAATAATTCTGAATAAATAGTACAAACATTCCGAATTAAGGAATATAATATTGTTGTATAACAGAAAGGTGGCGAGTAATGTGAAAGCACTAAGATCCATCCTATTATGGGGGGTCATTTCAGCGCTGGGTGCCGCAGGCTTTGCAGTTATGGCATTAAAAAGCGGTGAAACGATCAATGCAATTTGGCTGTTAACAGCGGCCGTCTGTACGTATGCAGTTGGCTATCGGTTTTACAGCAAATTTATTGCACAAAAAGTTTTTCAGCTAGACGATACTCGAAAGACACCTGCCGAAATTCACAATGATGGAAAGGACTATGTTCCAACAAACAGAGTTGTCCTGTTCGGGCACCACTTTGCGGCAATTGCCGGAGCTGGTCCGTTAGTTGGCCCAATCCTTGCAGCGCAAATGGGCTACCTGCCGGGAACAATCTGGATCATAGTCGGTGTTGTTTTAGCTGGGGCTGTACAGGATTTTATTATCCTTTGGGGTTCCATGCGCAGAAATGGGAAGTCACTCGGAGAAATGATTAAAGAAGAAATGGGACCTGTTACAGGCTTCATTTCAATGGTTGGAATTTTAGGTATTATGATTATTTTATTAGCAGTATTAGCATTGGTTGTCGTGAAAGCGCTAACCGGAAGCCCTTGGGGAATGTTTACGATTGCCTGCACGATCCCAATCGCGATTTTAATGGGGATTTATATGCGCTTTATTCGGCCAGGCCGTGTCGGTGAAGCTTCTATCATTGGGATCGTTCTGTTGCTTTTAGCCCTTTATTTTGGCCAATATGTATCTCAAGACCCTGCTTTAGCAAAAATGTTTACTTTCAAAGGCGAAACAATTGCTATCATGATGATTATTTATGGATTTATTGCATCTGTTCTCCCTGTTTGGCTCTTGTTGGCACCGCGGGATTATTTAAGTACATTCTTAAAAGTTGGAACCATTTTAGCTCTTGCCCTTGGAATTATTATCGTCGCTCCAGAGCTTAAAATGCCCGGACTTACAAAGTTCATAGATGGAACAGGGCCTGTTTTTTCAGGAAACCTCTTCCCATTCATTTTTATTACAATTGCTTGTGGATCTGTTTCTGGTTTCCATGCTCTCATTTCCTCAGGGACAACGCCAAAAATGATCGAATTGGAATCACATGCCCGTCCAATCGGTTATGGTGCCATGTTGACTGAATCATTTGTTGCCGCAATGGCGATGATTGCTGCTTGTGTACTAAGTCCTGGCATTTATTTTGCCATTAATAGTCCTCCTGCCGTTATTGGCGCGGATGCCATTACAGCAGCACACACGATCAGCAGTTGGGGATTTTCCGTGTCACCAAGTGATATCACCACCATTGCCAAACATGTTGGTGAGCAATCGATTCTCTCAAGAACCGGTGGTGCTCCAACACTAGCAATTGGGATGGCAACTATTTTCTCTAACATTATTGGCGGAAAAACATTAATGGCCTTTTGGTACCATTTTGCCATTCTATTTGAAGCATTATTTATTCTAACAACCATAGATGCCGGAACTCGTGTCGGCCGTTTTATGATTCAAGACCTTGTCGGAACCGTTTACAAACCATTCAAAAAAACAGAAGCATTAGTTCCAAACATTATTGCAACTGCCATTTGTGTAGCCGCTTGGGGTTACTTCTTGTATCAGGGTGTTATTGACCCTCTCGGCGGAATCAATACGCTTTGGCCTTTATTTGGTATCGCCAACCAAATGCTGGCTGGTATCGCTTTGCTGCTTGGAACAACGCTGCTCTTCAAAATGGGCAAGAAAGCTTACACATGGATTACATTGCTTCCTACCACATGGCTGTTAATCGTAACATTGACTGCTGGCTGGCAGAAGCTCTTTGATCCGAATCCTAAGATTGGATTTTTGGCACATGCCAAAAATTTCAAAGCTGCCTATGATAGCGGAAAGGTAGTTGCCCCGGCGACAAATATGGCGCAAATGAAGCAGGTGCTTGTTAATGACTATGTGGATGCAACGTTAACAGGTATCTTTATGGCCGTGGTTGTTATTGTACTCATATCTGCTTTAGCCATTTGGTTTAAGGTGATTTCCAATCATAAACTGCCTACTCATGAGGAACCATATATACCTCGCGACGACAACAATGGAGATGTGAAAACCTATGCTTAAAAAAATGAAAAAGATTTTGGAGTATCGGAAACAATTCCTTAGCTTACTTGTAGGGGTCCCCAGCTATGAAAAATATGTTGAACATATGGAAACTCATCACCCTGGGAAACCCATTCAGTCCAGGAAAGAATTTTTCTGTGAAGCTCAAAATGCGCGCTATAATGGAAAAGACGGTAAGGTTTCCAGATGCTGCTAAGATTAAGAAGAAAACACTTAGGGATTTTTCCTAAGTGTTTTCTTCTTTTTGATTACGGTTTCCACAGCAAAATCTGCCCTTTAAACCTGTTTAAATTTATTTGTTGTTTTTTCTTTCTAGGAGTGACTTGCCAAACACAAATGAATCAATACAACGAAGAAATACTAAGACTAGGATAAGGGTTACTCCTGCTGCATAAATGAAAAGTGCCCATGACTTTGAGGAATCTGTTCCAATTGCCAGTCCATGTACAACCATCATTACCCAAGCTGGAATTACTGCCAAATGGACTTTTTTCCATCGTTCACGCCCCAATCTTTTTATAAAAAAGTCCGAAGTGCCAATCACTATCAGGAATAAATAAAACGAGACAGTGCCCAGTGCGGAGAAAACTGGTGCATTTTTTGCAGAAAAAGGGATAAACAGTTCTGTTAATGAATAAGGGACATACGTGTCCTTCCAAATCAGTGTCATATGAAAAACAATGGTCAATAACCCAAACCAGCCGCTTGTTTGGTGATAGGCTAGCAGCACTGCTTTCTTTTTCTTCAAGATTGAAAATGAAGTTAGCAAACCAAAGGCAAGTGCGAGGGTCATAAAGAAGTATGCTAAAAATCCAGAGGCGCGAATAAGGCTCCATACCGAAAAAAATTCAATCATCGGCTTTTTTCTCCTTTTTAATCCCTGATCAATTTTGTAATCAGTGTAATCGGATTATCTGAAATAAAGCTGAAAAGGAGAAAAAATTTAAAAGGCCCTAAATGTTTTAGGACCCTCAAAGAATTTACTATATTAAAGCTGTTGCTGATAAATTTTTAAATTAGCATAGACAGCTTTAAGAACAGGCACATCAATCTTTTCTCTTTGTGCGACCCCCAGCAAATAACCATGCAAATGCTCGACTTCTACTTGGGCTAACTTCTCCATGTCTCTTTGCATCGAAGATTTCATCGTATATCCTAATCCTGCTATTTGCTTCATTTGCATGCTTTCAATCTCGTCTGCAATCGGAGCATCGACACTTTTCATGATTTTAAATATTTCAGATTGCAGACGTTTGATTGTATGAAGCCCGGTTTCAGTCTCACGAATAGGACCAATCGGCTGCCTCATTAAAGTGGTAATCCCTGACATAGTTGAAATAAACATATACTTATGCCATAAGTCTTGGTTTATATTTTCGCTTAAACGGAAATTGGCTTTTGTTCCGCTAAAAGCGTCTGCTATCTTCATGATCCTCTCCGTCTTTTCTCCATTTCGTTCCCCAAAAACAAAGTCATGACTAGGGCTGGTTTGAATAATTCTTCCTTTACTATCAAGAGTTGATTCAATAAAACAAAGGCCGCCAATTACCTTACCTGCGCCAAGTTCTTTATCTAACGTTTCAAAATGGGAAATTCCATTCAACAATGGTAATATGACCGTTTCTTCCGTTATATATGGGCGCAGGTCTTTAATAGCACCATCTAGATGATAAGATTTTGTGGTCATTAAAATCACATCAAACGGCCCTGCTTCTTCGCCTGCAAGAATTGTTTTTGGATGCAGCAAGACATTTCCATGGATACTTTCAATATCAAGCCCAAGATCTTGCAGTTGCTTTTGTCTGCCTTCCCTCACTAAATATGTAACATCTTCACCCTTTTCGAGCAAACGCCCGCCAAAATAACCTCCAACAGCTCCGGCACCAATAACTAAGATCTTCATTTTAAGGCCTCCTATGTAAAATCTCCTCTCTTTATTATAAAACTTAAAAGAAAATAAATTAGCTATTTATTGGAATTATTATTTACAAATTTCAGCTATCAGTTTTCATGAAAATATAAAAGGCATGAACCCGATTCATAATCGAATTCATGCCCTGATAACATAGATTTTAGTTTCTCTTCTTTAATTCTCTACCAGCTTATTAACGACCTTGTTTTCGGAAGACTTTACCTCAGGACGTGCAGGATCTTCTGCTTGTTTAGCACGTTTAATAAAGAAGGCAAGCACTAATGCAATGCAGGCAATTCCTACTGAAACAAGGAATGAATCGTTGATCCCTTCGAGCATTGCTTTCATGGCTATTTGTTGCTTCATGGCTGCAAGCATCGCGGGAGTTGGCTGGCCAGTTAAATGTTTCATGGCAGATGCCGCCAAGTCTGTTGCATGTGTTTTTGTCCTGTCGGACATAATCGTTACCAGGAGTGCTGAACCAATGGCACCAGAAACCTGCTGCAACGTATTGTTCATCGCAGTTCCATGCGGATAGAAACGAGCAGGAAGCTGATTTAAACCGTTTGTCATAACCGGCATCATCACCATGGACATTCCGAACATTCGCGCGGAATATAAAAGAATTAATTGATTATAAGAAGTATCTAATGATAATTTACTAAACATATAGGTTGTAAAGGTAGTAATTGCTAATCCGATGATAGCTAGGGCCCTGCCGCCGAATTTATCAAATAATTTTCCTGTAATTGGGCTCATGATTCCCATTAATAAGGAACCAGGGAGCATAAGTAAACCTGATTTCAGCGGTGAAATGCCGCGAATCGTTTGCAAATAAATGGGCATGAGCAGCATCGCCGAGAACATCGCCATGGAAATCACGATCGAAATTGCAGATGATAAGGCGAACATCGGATATTTATAGACTTTAAAGTTAAGCATCGGTTTTTCCAGTTTGTTCTGACGAAGAATAAACCATAGCAAACTAATGGCTCCAACAATAATCGTTACATAGACTTGCGGGCTATCCCAGCCTTTATCACCAGCGGAACTAAATCCATAAAGTAATCCGCCAAAACCAATGCTGGATAACACTAATGATAAGAAATCCAGACGAATATCTACTTTTGCTTTTTTGTCCTTTAATAGGAAAAAAGCGATTAACAGAACAATAAACGCAATTGGTGATACAAGGTGGAACAAAATTCTCCAGCTATTATGTTCAATTAAATACCCTGATAACGTTGGTCCAACCGCTGGGGCAAAAATAAATACTAATCCAAAAAGTCCCATTGCTCCTCCCCTTTTTTCAGGAGGGAAGCTTGTTAACATGACATTCATTAATAATGGCATCATGATTGCTGAACCGGATGCCTGAATCATTCTGGCTACTAATAACACTGGGAATGCATGAGCGAATCCTGCCAGGATCGTCCCTACCGTGAATAAACTCATAGCAGTTATGAATAATCCCCTTACTGTATACTTCTGAATTAAAAACGCTGTTGCTGGGATCATGACCCCATTAACAAGCATGTAGCCTGTTGACAGCCATTGAACTGTAGATGCATTAACATCTAAATCCTTCATGATTGATGGCAATGCCACATTCAGTAATGTCTCATTTAACATCGAAATAAAAGCCCCGATCATCAAGATTGTAATAATCCCGTAAGGAGAGCTTTTATGTTTAACGGATGTTTCCATTTGTATTCCCCCAATTGAACTTGCTGTTCATTTTTTTATACTGTTGTTTTGCACAAAACATATCATATACTGACGGTTCAATTTTTGCAACAAAAAAGTTCCTTGTAAAAACAGGAATTGTTTATAAACTGAAAATAAAGTATAATACTTTTTGTACAGGTAGTCTAATGAGAATCAAAGGTGAATAATATGAATGATAGAAAACAGCATGTCATTAATAAAGCACATCAGTTGTTTATTGAAAAAGGCTTTCAAGCTACTTCAATTCAAGATATTATTGATTTCAGCGGTATCTCAAAGGGTACCTTCTATAATTATTTTTCTTCTAAAAACGAACTGCTGATAGCCATCTTTTCTTCCTTAAATCAGAAAATTAAAGATGAACGAAATCGGCTCTTGGTTGGGCAGTCCCCTTCTGATATTGAAATGTTTATTCGTCAGGTGGAGCTCAATATGGAATTTAATCGGAGGAATAAGCTGTTAGTTCTTTTTGAAGAGGTATTTGTTTCCAATGATCCTGTTCTAAAGCAATTTTTGAAACGTACTCAAATCATGTATATCCATTGGATATTTAACCGTTTTGTGGATTTATTCGGCAAAAGCAAAGAACCTTATCTACTCGATTGTGCCATCATGTTTATCGGAATGCTTCATCAAAATATTCATTTTCATTTTTTAGCTAATGGAAAGGATAGTAGCATCAAACATGTCATTCGTTATACTGTTCAACGAATAGAGAGGATGGTAGCTGAGATTGATCAAAACGGAATTCAATTATTGGACCCGAGAATCTTTGAACAATGGCTGCCAGATTGCCAGAATTCTGACCATTCTTTTCAGAAAAAAATTTGTACATGCATTACAATATTAAAAAAATGTTTAAGCGACGACAAAGACCAACATAAATATCTTGAGCTTTTGGACTTCATTCAAGAAGAAACGAATCAGTACAATACTCCGAGGAAATATCTCATTAAGAGTGCTCTTTCCTCATTAGAAGAGAAAACGGGGTCTGCTTGGAAAGCGGAGCTGCAAAAACTCGGACAAATAATGGAAGGCTTTTTTAATGAAAAGAAAATTAGTAAGTGAACTGTAAAAAAAGCCCGAACTATTGTTTCGGGCTTTGCATTTTGTTTCATAAAAGAACCTACAAAAAGCGGTTCTTTATATCGGGTAGCGGCAGCATACATTCTGTTTTCTTTCCAAACCATTTATACCTATTCTTTGCGACATAGTCATAAAAATAATCACGCAATGGCTTGGGAATAACAATCAACAAGTATAATAACTTCCATGAACCTTTTAGCCTTTTACAGATCCTAAAAACGGCGGATGATTTGTAGTAACATTTACTATGTTCAATAAGAATTAAACTGTCTATATTCAAAGGGCCATTATACTTTCTAACGATCTCTTTGCCAGTATCACTTTGAATAGGCGCAAAGCGAAAGATTGCTTTTTTGTCTCTTTTAATAATAAATTGAACGCTGGAGTCACAAAAGTTACATACTCCATCAAATAAAATAATGTTATTCAAAAATCAAACTCTCCTTGTGATCTGCTTTACCCTTATTCTAACAGATTTTAAAGACTGACCCAATCGCAGGAGACATGATTGACTTTTGAAAAAAGAAAAACACTCAGATACATTTGAGTGTTACATCCTAAATATTTTTGAATTTCGTCCAATCATACATTCTTTCTTTTTGCTTTCTTCCCCTTTCCTGTTTTTTACTTTCCACTTGTTTTTCCTTATTAAAACTCATAATAAATCCACATTCCTCACAAATATAAGAATATATATTTGACGGTTCCGGAATTCTTGTCAATGGATTTTCTTCTTCAGATTCCAAATAGAATTTTATTTCAGCTTCAGAAGTCTCATTCATATGGACATATTCATCGTATCTTTCATATTGCGCTTTGAAATCCCCTTTTCTAAAATGGATTCCGCTGCAAACAAGGCATTCAATTTCACTTATTTTCTTTACCATTTCAACACCTCCATTAAATTTTATGTAGGTATTTCTAAATGAATGAATAATTAGAGCGTGACAATTTGATTAGGTTAAACTAATCTTTAAGGAGACCTAAACATTTGGTTTAAGAAGTTTGTCGAAAAAAGCGTCACACGAGGAGGTGCCAACAAATGGCAACTAATTCTCAATCACTAGTTAAAGTGAAAGGGCGAGAACCCCTTAACCGCCGAGCAATTTTTACCTTCAGCGGGTCTCACTTTTTAAATGATCTGGTAACCACGGGAATGGTTCCTGCATTAGTAGTGCTCTATAAAGACCAGTTTCATCTTAACTATACCCAGTCCACATTGGTGGTTTTAATGTCTTATTTAACTTCTTCTATTTCCCAGCCGCTATTTGGGATGTTTGCCGACCGCAGGCCACGGGTATGGCTGTTTTCAGCAGGGGTGTTTTGCTCTATCATAGGGCTTGCCTTAACAGCTCTCGCACCATCACTGCCATGGCTGCTGTTTTTTATTTCGATTTCCGGACTTGGCTCTGGCGCGTTTCACCCGGAAGCCTCTCGAGGCACCCATCTTGCATCTGGTTCTAAAAAAGGGCTCGCACAGGCCGTTTTTCAAGTAGGCGGGAATTCCGGGCAGGCATTCGGTCCGTTATTAGTTTCACTCTATGTAACACGTTCAGGAATTCATGGGCTGCTCTGGTTCCTTCCGATCGCGCTTTTGTCTCTTTTATTAACCGGTCAGATTCTGCCATGGTTAGCTAAACAATTAGAGACCTCTTCCCTTAAAAGGGTAAAAGAATTGAGAGGAACGAATAATTACCTTGGGGCAAGTCTGTTATCCTGTGTCATCATACTGAGGTCTTGGTGCCAAATTGGTGTTGTAGTCTTTTTGCCATTTTACATGCACAATCTAACTGTTCAACAGGCTGAAATCCTTAGCTTCGTCTTTGTAGGAGCTGGGGCACTCGGAACCTTTTTTGGCGGAGTGTGGTCAGATAGACTCGGCATGAAACGTTTACTTGTCACCTCCATGCTGATTGCAACACCTTTCGCTCTCGCATTTCCATATTTACATGGGGCACTATCGGTTCTTGACCTGCTGTTCTTTGGCTTTAGTGTTCTTTCCTCTTTCTCAGTCAGTGTGGTTTATATGCAGATGATGCTGCCTAAGAACATTGGGATGGCCTCTGGACTTTCCATAGGATTTGGCGTTGGGGCTGGAGGAATTGGCTCTGTCTTCATGGGGGGCATCTCTGACATTTTTGGTGTCGCAGCCGTCTTTACGATTCTCTCCCTTCTGCCGCTGGTTGGTTCGATTATTGCTCTCTTTTTGCCCAACGACCGGTTAGAAAAGGTATAACGGTATATTGAGGTTAAAAAAGCTAATCCAGTGCGGATTAGCTTTTTTATCATTTTATGAAAGGTTTCTATGCGACCTTCAGCCCCGTTCTATTCCGCTTTCGGTCACATTGAGAGGTTCTATGTGACCCGAAACTCCTTTTAATAGAATTTAAGGTAACATAAAGAGGAATCTCCAGCTTCTTCGGAACATATCTAAAGAAAAGGGGTGCCCTCATAGTCTATTAGAAACAGACTTTGGAGACACCACCTTTTTAGCTGCTGGCACTCGTGTAATTGGCAAGTGCAAACTTCCAGAATCGGCGTGCCATCCATAGGAAGATAGCAGCGACAAGGACTGATATAAGGGTTGTTCGCCCATCCCACTTACCAATTAAGGAGCTTGCCGGGGTAAAGGTAAGAAACGCTGAAGGTAAAACATACGTTAAAGCGATTCGCAGCCACCCTTTATACATGGTGATTGGGAACCGGGTTGTCTCAAAAAAGGAGTTAAAAAGAAAGGACAAATCATCCATTCGAATCACCCAAAAGGCGGTGGTCATCAACAGCATCCATAAAGAATAAATAATTAGAAGGGCTGCAAAAATACTAATGAAAAAGAAGCCCACATCAAGCAATGAAGGAATGAAATGTTTTTGAACCAAGCCATAAATCATTAATCCAATCCCTAACAAGACATCAATCAAGCGCCAGAAAACAAGATGCCTAAGACTTACAAAAAACATACTATCAACCGGTTTTGTCAGCACATAATCCAACGTTCCCATCCGAATATGCAACAAGAGTCTCGGCATATTTGGCCGAAGAGCAAAATCAATCAACCCTTGCAATGTATTGTAAATACCAAGAAGAATCAGAACATCGGCATATCCCCAGCCACCCAACTGATCTGTTTGATAGAAAAAGATTTGAACCATTAAAATCGAAACTACAATTCCAAATAGACTTGAGAAGAGGTTTCCAATAAATTCACTACGATATTCAAGTTCCTCTACTAGACAAGTTCGAAAAAATTCTTTAAATATTCGCCAATATCGCTTCATGTATTATCCTCCCATCGCCTGATTTTTCTTTAAGCCAGCCTTCCATAACCAACCTATTGTCCCAATGAGAACGAAAGCCCATATGAAAGCTCCAATAAATCCAATCAAAAGAGTGTGAGGATCATCGGCTTTTGTTAAAATTTCTAAAGGGAATCCAATCATGTAGCGATAAGGCAAGAAGGTACTGATTTGTTTGACAACTGGCGGCAAAAGAGAAAACGGAGCGATTCGTCCTGAAATAAATAACGAAACCGTTTCGATCATGGCATAGATCGCGGTCACCTTCGTTATCCAAAAGCACAAAATCCCGAACATAAAGCTAACAGCAAAGCGAATAATGGCTCCTAGTAACAGCGCAGCTAAAAATAGTATCCACTCGCCTGTCGATAGATGTAACTGAAGTGCAGGAAAAAAGAAGGACAAGATGATCCAACAAGGCAATAGCACAACTAAAAACAATCCTTTATAAACAATATTCTCGGCAATCGCCCAATGAATTGGATGAAACGGGCGAACAATTTGATATGAGAATGTGCCTTCCCTTATCTGCCGATCCATCTCCCATACATCCCAAGCACTTGTAAGACGCTCCACCATAATCATGGACGTAAAATACAGAATGAACGAGTTTCCTTGATTCGGATATATATTCATCCACACCATCATCGTAATCAAAGGCTGAACCATCGTGCCAAACATCCAAACCAGCGTAGAAAGCTGATAAGAAAACATCTCTACATATTTCATCCGGATAATTGCCCGATATTTAGTTAGCATGGGATGCCTCCTGGAATGCTAACGTAATAACCTCTTCCATCGGCGGATCTTGTATATTTAAATCATTAATTTCAAACTTTGCAAGCAATTCGGATGAGACAGACGGTACACGGTCCCTTGCGACTCGAAGCGTCAATTTCCCATCCTCAAAAGAAACTACTTCCCCGAAGTTTTCCCATGAACCATTTGCACTGGATGGTAGACGAACCTCCAACAGTTTATAGGGAGTTAATCTTTCCGATAAAACTTGCAGCTCTCCGTCATATAGAAGTTTCCCGTGATTAATGATCAATACCCGATCACAAAGTGCGGTAACATCCCCCATATAATGAGAGGTTAAAAGGATCGTTGTTTTGTGTTCACGATTATATTTGGCAATAAATTGACGCACTTTTTCTTGTGTATTTACATCCAAGCCAATCGTCGGTTCATCTAAGAAAAGAATGGAGGGCCGATGCAATAACGAGGCCGCTAATTCACATTTCATCCGCTGCCCTAAACTCAAATTACGAACTGGTTT
>JAUZQA010000249.1 GCA_030705665.1 Bacillota bacterium | reverse complement strand
TCCCCAGCAAATTGGAAGCCTTTCTCCTCTAATGCCGTTCTAATTCCTTCTTCTCCTATTAAATAAATAGAAGCATCTTTTTTTCGGTCGTATATGTAATTGGCTGTCGCCATGCTAGTGGTAAAAACCAGATCCTCTTCTGCAGGGATATCAAAGCCGCGTAATTTTTCAGCAACCTGTGCCGGTGTCCTCGATGAATTGTTTGTCACAAATAAATAAGGGATATTTTTTTGCCGCAGCCGTTTTACAAAATCACTTGCTGCTTCAATTCTTTCTGTCCCTTTATACATCGTACCATCTAAATCAATCAAGTATCCTTTATATTCCTTCATCCTATCACTCCTCTGAATATATTATGACCGAAAAATAAAAAGACTGCACATGTGCAGTCTCACTAATTAATTTCTAAAAGCAGATACTGGGCCTAATTCATTTTGAAGATATTCTCTGACATTATTAGCAAAAACAGTGAAACTTTCAAGGTTCGCTGCGAATTCTGTGTGTAATTCAGAATGATTGATTTTTGTATACATTTGAACAAGCATTTTCCGATAAGAAATTAGTTTTTTCAAGCTATTGCCTGTTTCCGCTGAAACAACCTTTTCATCCATTAAGATATCGATAATATCTTCATAGCTCCCTGGGTCGCGCATAATAAAACCGTCAATCATGGAATTCCCAACATCGAGTACCGCTTCAAGCATCATTTGGACAATCCGCTCTATTGCAGCCTTTTGAATCTGTGTAGACCATTCTGTTTGTTTTGAAAAAAGATCAACTAGTTTTTCCAAGTATAGTAATATTTCTTCGATTTTTTCTCGATCCACAAAATACATATTTTCACTTCTTTCCATATTTTTTAAGATGGGACACTGTTAACTAACACGGATGGCCGGGCATAAAAGTAGCCTTGAGCCAGATGAACCTTGTTTCTGGTGATGACAGATGCCTCTTCTTTCCTTTCAATTCCTTCAGCAACAACCTGGGAGCCTGCTTCTTTTGCTACTAAAAGAAGGCCTTTTAACATCGATTCCTTAACAGAATTTTTATCAATGTTTTCGATAACAGAGCGGTCAATTTTTATTATATCAGGTAATATCTCACTTATGGCATTTAAGTTCGCATAACCAGATCCAGTGTCATCAATTGCCACGCGGAAGCCCATTAATCTTAATATTTTTAGATTATATTGTAAATTTGGTAATCCTTCAATGGAATCTTGTTCGGTAATTTCCAAGAAAATTTGTTTTGGCGACAACAGATAATACTTTTTCAGTAAAAGTTTTAGATCCCCAATAAATCGTATATTTCCAAGAGTTATCGGTGTGCAATTTACAAATATATCCTGCTTGCAACGGGTTTCGATCATTTGTTGAAATGTTTTTTCCAATACGACCATTTCCAAGTCGTAAAGAGTACCTGTTTGCTTGGCAACTGAAAAAAGTGGAAGTGGATTTTCTAAAACAGTACCTTTTGGTCCGCGTGACAGCATTTCCCAAGCACGAATTTGATTTGTTTCCACATCAATGATTGGCTGTGCTAAAAGCTTTATATTTTTCTGATTAACAATTTTCCTCATTATATATTTCATCTCATTGAATTTTGCTTCAACCCTTTTCTCAGCCATATCCTTAGCTTGCTGGCAGGCCCTTGAAACAGCTTCTTCAACAGAAGGATGCACCAATTCAACAAACATATATCCATTCATAAACTGAGGTAAAACGGTTGCAAATTTCTTTTTCAGGTCTCGTTCCACAATGGTTGAAACATTATTCATAATCCGCTCAATATCTGATATACAATGTTGGTTACATTCATATTTAAGAAAAAGAGCAATCCCATTATCCTTTGATTGATTTAAGCAGACTAAATTCTCTTCTAAGACCTCTATCTCAATCGCATGCTGAAAGCATTTCTTAATTAAATCCAGGTATTTTGGATAGTGGATCGATCCTAATTGTTCTGTTATTTCGTCGATATTTTTCAAATGAAAAACAATAACCACCACGTCATTTTCATGAAGAAAAGCAGCTTTTACTCCTCCGAGAACTGGATTACGCAAATTAAATTGTGGTGGATAATAACGTAAAGACGAAAGTGGTAAAAAAATCTTTCCCCATTGGAACACTTTTTTCACCTTTCCTATGTACCGCTTGACCATTGGTTTCATCCCTCTCAGAGGTCAACACAAAATATACTTTTATTGTATCATAAACCACGGCTTACGGATTTTTCGTTTTTATGAATGATTCTTAAATCTCCCATTCCATTTCTTATTTTGATAATATAAAGGGGGTTAACTATAAATTGTGAATAAAGGGGTAAAAATATGACTGAGCGTTTTTTTCTATATGACGATACAGAAGATACAAGGACAAGATTTGTAAGTTTTGTTGGTGAACATCAGCGTTATGATTTAGCCATTACAAGAACAGACAGACACTACGGGAAATATCTTGTTTTAAATATGCAAGGAAACCGCTTTGCAATCATTGGCCCGGATGATTTGGAAGAAGAAGGCTATTTAGAGTATGCCTTTGGGTTAGACGAAGCGGATGCGGAAGAACTGCGTTCTTTCTTGCATGAAATTATCTAAAAAAGCCTCATGTTTTTTCGTTCTTTAGTTATACTAATGCATTAAAGGAGTGAAAAAACATGGATAAAGACTCAAAACAATATTTTGATTTTACAAATGTTGAAAAACAAAAGGGTTACCTCACAGCAGAAGAATTTCCAGAAGGCCCATTTGGATCAGCGTTTAGAAAAGATGAACCAGTTCAAAACAAAAGCACCCCTTGGGAAGAGGGCCAGCGTTATTACAGTGCTTTTAATTATGAAGTTAAATCATTCCATCAGGATATTCCAAGGCAATGGCCGGGTGCGCACAAACCGCATGATGATCCGGATCGAGAGGAACAAGGCCCATACTAAAAAGGGAATGTCTCCAGCAGAGACATTCCCACAAATTTAAGCTTCTACATTTAAAGATTGGGTTAACACTTCAACAGCCGCTGCCGCTATCATACCGTCCTGTTCTGCAGACCCGCCGGAAACCCCAACTCCCCCTGCAATTTGGTTGTTAATATAGAGCGGAATTCCGCCCTCAAAGACCGTCAGGCGATCGGTATGCACAATTCCATGTAAGAGGGATGGTTCTTTTTCAATCAATGGGTACCATTCTGAAGTAGGAATGCCAAAAGCCGCTGCTGTGTATGCTTTATTTTGGGAGATGCCCGAACTTAATAATGGAGCACCATCCATTCGAACAAACCCCTTTAAATTTGCCCCTTCATCCACTACCGAAATATTTACTGCAACACCTAACTGCTCCGCTTTAGCACAGGCAGCACCTAGCATCTTCATTACAACCTCTCTAGTGATTGACGGCTTTTCATAAAATACTTTCATCCTTCTCAACTCCCTTAATTAATCTATCTCCAATTCTCCTAATACAATAAGAGACTGAAGTGCGATATAAATTTCATGCCTTATATATGGAGTGTTGATCTCCATTTGTAAAATTTCATTGACTCTCCCTAACCGATATCGCAAACCACTTATCGACAGATTCATGGCTCGGGCTGTTTTATGAACATTGGACCCATTTTCCAAATAATAGTAGAGTGTCTTAGTTAATTCCATGTTCTTATTGTTATCTTCTTCAATTAAATTTCCTAAAATTTTATAGGCGAATTTTTCGATCGCATCCAGATTATTGGACTGAAACAAAATACCTACTAAACCCAGGGAGTCGAAATGAATTAGGTTTTGGTGACGGTTGGCAACTTTTACAGAAGCAAGGCATTCATCGTATAAATTAGAAATTTGTTCAATTGAAGGGGAATTAGAGCTGACCCCCATTTTAAGCAGAAACCCAGGAGTCAGTGATGAACAATACTCTAGTAAGCGGTTGCAAAATTCATCCTTGTTTGAATAATTTTTCAAAATTGTATTTTCAGATAATAAAATGATCACGTTTTCCGATCTTTGGTCTACTAAAGCGTTTATATAGTTATTTTTAAAGTAGGTTTGTAGCTTATTCATAAATTGATCGCAAAATGCAAGCTCTCCGCTTAGTGAGGGCTGATTTAAATGTCGGTTCATAACGATCATAAAATAAGGTGCATCCAATTGAAAATCAATATAACGAGCCCTTTTTACAATTTCCGCCATGGATAATCGCTTGTTCAATATATCCTCTATAAAGCTCCCTTTCATACGCAGCTCTGTGTTTAGACGGGTTCTTTCATTCATTAATAAAAGCGAACAGGCTAGTGCAGCTTGCTCCAAGACCATCTTGTCCACTTCTTTTATCACGTCTTCATTATATAAGAAGGAACAATATCCATGAATGTTTTGCCCCATATAAATGGGTGTAATAACTCTTCTATGGCTTTCAGAAATATCCAGCAGCATGGTTTGTTTAATTTCTATCCCTTTGAGAACATTCTTTTGTTGCTGCTCGTCCGCCCATTTTTGAAATTCCTCCGAATATAATTGTCCTTTTTCCGCAGGAAATCCTCCAACGGCAATCAATGACAAGCTGCGGTCTTCAATAAAAATAGGCATTTTCATCGCTTGAAATAAAACATCCGCGATTGATTTCATCCCTTTTTCCCGAAGCACTTCCTTGACTAATTTATGGTGGACATCATAGGTCTTGCTTAAATTGTCTCTTTCAATTCTAAGTTTTTCATAGGTTTCGTCCAATTCATCCACAATACGGTCAGTTTCATAAAAGCTAATTTCACTCTCAATATCAATTTCATCATTCCATATATCAATCGTTTTACATACCCAATGGCAATGGTCATCTCCCATTGCCTCACATTGAGTTTCCATCACAATCACTTTTTTCTCGATAATCGTGGATAGGTAACCGCTTGCATAACCAACTAACGTGTGACATACGGTTTCATCACTATAGCCAAAAAGTTTAAGGTGTTCGTTTGCCTCGTAGGAATTTTTCCATATTCCTTCAAAATGTAAGCTGCCTTTATCAAAATCAGCATCACAAATCAGCGGTTCAACATCGACATGACCATTTAAGGTATGCATTTTGGGCCCAGCTAACAATCGGTCAATATTATTTTCCCATTCCAATTCTTTTACCTTTAATCCATCACTTACTCCACAATTCCAACCATAGCGTAAAAGAAACCCTTTAGCCCTGACTAGTCCTAATGTATTTATTAATTCCTGCCTTAGCGATCCTAGAGCAGAGCTGGGTACCGAAATCATTCGTTGCAATTCTTGAAAATTTAATGCTCCTAATTTGTCATCGCTTAATTCAATATGCTTCAACCGTTTCACCGCCCCAGGAATGAGTTGTTTAGGATGGTTGAATTCGAACCTCCAGATTGCTCTTTGGGTACGTTTTACAAGCAAGTGCGTAATTTAGTTCTCTTTCCGCATCCGGCAGAACAGCCTTCGAGCTTTTGCCGATTTCAAACTTTCCTGCCTCCACCTTAATCTTGCAAAGTCCGCATCCACCGCCCTTACAAGCATATTGTATAACAATTCCTTGACTTCGTGCAGCATCTAGTACAGATTGTTTATCCTTACATGAAAATTCAGGCTGGTTTGTTGGATGGTCTTTTACCTTTACTGTAAACATAAGCATATTCCTCCAAAATTCATATTTTTTCAATTCTGGGTGGTTTCAATGATTAAAATTCATCAAAGGAAATGTTATTGCCTTTGATGCCGCCTTTATAAAGGACATCACAGGTCGTTTCAATCATAATTGGCGGACCACATAGATAGGCATCCATGTTTTTCATGTTCTCTAATTTACGGCCAATGACATCAGCAATAAAACCTGTTTCGCCAGCCCATTCATCTGAGGCATCCTGATCAGATAAAGCAGGAACAAAGTGGAAGTTTGGGTGTAGTTTTGCTAGTTGTTCCCATTCCTCCGTTAGATACAAATCTTTTTTCGTTCTAGCTCCGTAGAAAAACCATGCTTCATGTTCGAAACTCTCGGAGAATAATTGTTCTAGTAATGATTTTATTGGAGCCATTCCTGAACCGCCAGCAACAAATAAGAGATCTTTATTTCGGTCACGTAATTGCATTTTTCCATATGGACCTGAACCAGTTACTGTATCTCCCACTTGAAGATCACACATATAATTGGAGCCTTTTCCGTCCTTAACTCTCTTTACATGGAATTCAACGATATCTCCTTCTTGATACTTGTTAGCCATAGAATAGGCTCGTGTCTCATCTAGGTCAGGAATATCGATCTCAAAAAATTGACCTGATGCATATTCAATCTGCAGCGGCTCAGTGAGCTTTAGTTTGATCATATGAATGTCATGTGTTCCATGCTTATTTTCCACTACTTCTGCTTCAAAATCATGAACAGGGAAAAATGGCAGCTCTGATTCTTCCTCTTCTACTTCAATAACAAGGTCACTTTCAACCAAGGTGCTGCACATTAACACAAATCCCTCTTC
>JAUZQA010000248.1 GCA_030705665.1 Bacillota bacterium | reverse complement strand
TGCTTCAAATTTACTAATTTCTTAAGGCCGCGGCAGGCTGCCCATATTTTTAAACTGACATTAGGCAAGATAAGCAGCAGCCAGATAGAGACAACAATATATTCGACCCTTTCTATAAGTGGAAATTGCGCAATTTTCATCAAATTTAATGTAGGCCATAAAGTATTTTTTAAATGCTCTTGGCTAAAAAATGCAAATGAAATCAGCGCTATAATCAAATAAAGTAAGGTTGAAAACAGCAGTCCAAAGTGAGCCCATTTTTGTGATTTACCAGAGTTCTTAACAAATGGGTAAAACATAAATAATGGTTCAAAACCCAAGTATTGAAACAACATCTCTTTTGAAGATAACAAGATGTCCATAGCTGAATGATTAAAAAGCGGAAATAAATGTTCCCATTGGGCAAATTCTAAGGCAAAGAAAATAAGGGGAGCTAAAATAATAAAAGGAATGATCGTTCCCCAAAAACAAATACCAGTAATTACTCGGAATCCGCTTGAAACCGTATAATAGATAAGCATTAGAAATGGGATGCTGATTTGCCATGTCTTCATTAAGGGGAAAATCCACACCTGAACCACTTCAATATAAACACGGAAAACAATAAGGGCCAGTACAAGAAAATAAAAAATAATAAACAGGTTGATGATGCCGCCAATCCATTTCCCAAATAAAAATCTTTGAATATAAATAATGTCGTTATCGGCAATCGCCAGTATTCGATACATCATCCAAATTAATATATGGATACTTATCCCAGATATTATAATGGAAATCCATGCATCATAGCCGGCATACTTAATAATGTTCCTCTGGAAACTCATAATACCTACACCAATAATATTAGGGAAAATTAAAAAGAAGACTAAATAAGGTGATACAGTATATTGCTCTCTAATTAAATTTTTCAAATGGCATCACCTCTATAATTAATGTACGATTGATTCCAGAGTTTCATGGCATCTGTCTGTACTCTTGTTTTGAGTTTAGGATCTATTTGTTTGAATTTTTGAAAGTCCAATTTCTGGAGTGGGCCCTGACCTTATCACCAAGTCCAATCGAATCCCCGTTGTACTTTTGAAACAAAGAAACTAAGTCATGGATCTCAGTAGTAAAATACTTATTTAATAAAGATCAGGATATGGGAATAGGCTTGTTCTCCTCAACCGTATAGGTAACGTTCGAATCCAGATTTTTCAATAATAAGCTGACTATTTTATCGATTTGGTTTTATAGTTACCATTTTCGAATCTTTCCATTAGCAATTTTAGAATAAAAGACTGCCTCATATTAATATTGTGGATAAAACCATTTCCAATTTTCAATAGGATAGGCTGATTAGTATTCAATCTTGGGAGGATGTCTTAAAAAGTGGTTGTGTCGGTTTTAAAATTTTTATTTTTAGTTTTCCCTTTCTCCGAAAATGGATAGATGACTGTTCCTTCGATTTGTCGCCTTCCATACCATAAGCCAGTGTTTCAATTATTTGAACTTTATCGAAAATCAGATTATTTAGACATCCTGTTAAAAAGACATGAAAGCAGCTAAGTGGAAAAGATATTTGCTTTTTATTTATCATTCATCAAACTCACTTCCTTTTTTGTCTGGGCGGCTAGGATTATATCTCCAAAGAGAGTTAGGACGCAAGAAGCCTGGTCTTTTAGTTGTTATACTATATGACGCACGTATTAAGCTATCATTTAAATCACCAGGTCTTAGTGGATATAACGGAACGGTATAAGGCGATTCTAAGGATTCTAAATGAGTAAGATGCACGATTAAAAAGCATAAACCTAGTACGATACCAAATCCCCCCCAGATCGAGGAAATAATAATTAAAGGAAATCGTAGGAAACGAATCGTGTTAGACATCTGATAGATGGGTGTTGTAAACGAAGCTAAAGCCGATAGAGCCACAATGATCAACAATACGTTGCTTGTAAACGCAGCCTCTACTGATGCTTGACCGATAACAATACCACCCACGATACCGAGAGTTTGTCCTACTTTGGTTGGTAAACGTGCTCCTGCTTCACGCAGTAATTCAATTGTAAACTCTAAAAAAAGCACTTCCAAAACCGGTGGAAACGGAACGTTATGCCGAGAGAAACTAAGCGGGCCAAGTAAAACTTTAGGAATCATTTCATAATGATACGTTAAAACCGCTATATAGATAGAAGCGGAGAATATAGAAAATAGAACACTAAATATTCTTATCAAACGGAAGAAGGAGCCAAGCACCCACGGTAAGTAGTAATCTTCTGGAGAAATAAAAAAATCCGACAATGTAGCGGGTCCAATAATCGCATATCCTGATCCATTACTAAACACAGCTACCTGTCCCCTAATTAAACTAAAAACTGTCCGGTCTATTCGTTCGGTTGATAACAGAAGGGGAAACGGCGTAAAACCATTATCAGAAATCATTTGATGTAATTGAGAAGAATCAAAAACGACATCAAAATCAATCTTCTTTAAGCGTTGGGTCATGGTTTCAATGTACTTTTTATTAGTAACCCCCTCAATATAAGCCACGATGACTTTGGTTTGGGACATAGACCCTATGTTGATTTCTTCCGTAATTAAATCAGGTGTATTAATCTGCTGTCTTAATAAATGGATATTAATATTTACGTTTTCAACAAAACCGATTTGCGGGCCTACCACACTGAACTCATTTTCTACATTATTTTGCTCACGAAGACCGACTTTTTCGTTAGATAAATTAATTAACGCAACCTTTTGATCATTTTCTTTAATTTGCAGAATCGCATAGCCTTTAAGCAGTTTTGATTCGATTATCTCAATGTCTTCAGTAACCAAAACATCCTCAATTGGGATTAGTAGCTTAATATCCTCAATTTTCTTAATATGACTGATATTAAAAGATGGTTCCTGAAAAATAGGCAAGACTCTGCGCTGAAGCAGTTTGCGATCAATTAAGGTATTATAGTAAGAAAGGATGAAATGTCCTTTTTTATTCATAAGTGAAAACTGACCGAAATCATTTGATTTACTAGCTTTCGTAAATAATTGCTCGATATTTTGAGAAATTCTTTTCTTTTTCTCATTTTTATTCCTTAAAAGCTTTTGTTTGAAGAACATCCAAACACCTCACACTCAGCATTCCCTACAATCATTCTGTTGCATTATATTTTCTTTTAAATTCAGGGATTTTTTTTTAACCACCTTATTATTTCCAGCCCTATCATGAATATCCCAATTTAAGCTTTGGGAATAGGAAAATTACTTCATAATGTATTCATGATAGTGGGCATCTATTTGGACTAAAACTAGATTGGTACGGTTACTTAAGAAAGGCGTTCGTTGGGGGTCCTTGATTACTATTATCGGGATTTATCTTGCCGTTTGCTTCAATATGGAGCAAGGCTTTTTTCTTATTCAACTATTGGAGTTTAGCTGATCAAGGATTCACACTATGTTACAACGCTTTAACATTATATTAAATGTCTCGCACTCTAAATTACTGTACAATTCCAGAGTTTACAATATGGACATGTGTATGTACTGTTGGTTTGAGTTTAGGATAATTTTGCCTAAATTTTTGATAGTCCCAATTCCTGGAGTGAGCTCTTACCTTATCCCCAAGCCCAATCGGGTCTACGCTGTACTTTTGAAACAATGAAACTAAGTCCGACACTTCATCATTAAAATAGTTTTGTAATAACTTTTCTGTATAGTTATTCTTTTCAGATATTATTGATGATTGCGGTTCATATCTAACCTGAGCATTAAGCGTTAAATCAATTAGGATACGAGGAATAGGCTTGTTGGTTTCAACGGTGTAGGTTGTTTTGGAAGCAAGATTTCTCAACAATAAGCTAATCTCTTGATTATTAACTTTTATTTTGGCTTTATAGTTTCCGTTTCCGAAATGTTGCTGCAACAGCATTTTTAAAATAAAAGCCTGTCTCATATTAATTTTATGGACATACTGCCCATGTCTTAACAAAGCTAAACCGTTAATCTTCAATTGACCTTTTTCAATGATGATATAAGGTAAGTATGCGTCCTTTCCTTCCGTATAAAAATCGCTTAAAAATACATGCAGGTTCATTTTGGGTAGATTTCCTTTTTCGATATTGTGATTGATTTTTTCACTTATATGAAATGGAAGCTGGACTTTTTCACTTGACGTTAAAATCTCTTCAGCCGAAGGATCGGCTATAGCGATCTGCATACGACTCCCAGCAGTCGGGTCTTTACTGAGACTTATTAAAGCTTCAGCGACTCCTCTTTTTGCAAACTCTTTACCAAACAAAACCATGTCCAATTTTCCTATTCCGATCGGGTAAGCGGCTTTTGTATCCAATCTTGGAAGGATGTCCTCAAACGTACCGGAAACGGTTTTAAAATCTTTTAATACGGTTTTCCCTTTTTCCGTGAAGAGAGGATAGATCACCATTCCTTCGATTTTGTCTCCTTTCTTATCATAAGCTAGTGTATCAATGATTTGAATTTTATCGATAATTCGGTCATTACCACACCCTGATAATAGAACAAGAATGAACACTTCTACGAGGAAAAGGATTTTATTTTTTCCTTTTTCATTCATTAACGTCACTTCTCCTTCTTCAGGATCAAACTTACTATTTAATTATGTTTTCCAACTCTTTCATTATTATCCAATATCTCATTCAAGAGGCTAGTTTAAGTACAGTAATTTTTAAAAGTTACAAACTCTAATGCGTTCTGATACCTAATCCATAAATTTACAGTTGACTCCACTAACTGTAATGTTTAAATTTACAGTATAGCCAGTAGGAAATGAGCTGGATAATGTGAAGGAGTGTGTATAAGTATGGTTAATCTGTATATGACACCAAGTTGTACTTCTTGCCGTAAAGCAAAAGCTTGGCTTGAAGAACATCATATTGAGTATATTGAAAGAAACATATTATCCAATCCCCTTACAGTCGATGAGATTAAATCAATTCTTCGCTTGACTGAAGAGGGGACTAATGACATTGTTTCAACTAAATCAAAAACATTTCAGGAATTAAATGTAAATATTGAATCTCTTCCGCTTAATGAATTTTATAAATTAATAATCAAGTACCCTCAAATGTTGCACCGGCCAATTATCCAAGACGAAAAAAGATTACAAGTTGGATATAACGAGGAAGAGATCCGCAGTTTTTTGCCTCGTAGACTTCGCATATTTTCGAATGTCGAATGGCAAAAAGTGGCCAATTAATATTATTTCGGAAGGAGGAAGAAAGTGATGATTGAAGTATTCGTTACAGTTAATTATAAAGATAAAAATTATCAAACCAATGTCATTGTAAATAAAGAAATGACATGGGAAAAAATTAAACAGTTAGCAGAAGTACAAGTTAAAAAACAATGGGATTTTTAAACTTACTTATACAAAAATTTCAAAACACGCAAATTTGTTTACGCACCTTTAAGGAAGAGAACGTGATTCGTAAAGCTTTACAGGCCCCCTTGGAATTCCTTATTCATGGTTAAGGGTTGATACAACACTTCTAATTAGATACTTGACAAGAAAAACTGTAATATTTATTATTACATTATGTTGATTGATTTTAAAAAAAGATGCAGAAGCTATATGTAAAGCAAAAAGGTGATTAGCTGTGTTGATTTCTAAGGAGGCAGGCCATGAATAGTGATTTTACACTTGCCATTCATAGTTTAACTTATCTTGCGTTGCAGTCGGACCGTATGTCAACAAGTGATGATATCTCAGAGAGTGCTGGTGTCCACCCAGTACGCATTCGTAAAGTGCTAAGCTTGTTAAAAAAACATGGATTTATAAAATCAAAAGAAGGAACCGGCGGCGGATTTATTTTTACTCTAGAGCTGAGTGAAGTTAATCTTTGGGATATATATATGATAACCTCTGAAGGTGCTTTGCAGCCTAAGTGTCCTGATTCAAATGAAAAGTGTATTGTGGGCGCGAATATGAAAAGAGTATTATTTACAATTTTCTTAGGTGCGGAAGAACATTTGGGCGAATATTTAAAGAACTATACAATTAAAGAAGTTGTCGATCTTGTAAATCAAGAACAAAATAGCGGCTGTGACTGATGGCCGTAGACTTCTATTTTTAAAATGTAATAAAAAATATTACAGATTTATCTAGGTGATATATCCCCGATGACTGTAGCTTAAAAAAAGGTACTTTCTTGATTACATTCATAAAATACAAAAATAACTTAAGAAGGTGAAAAAGGATGTTGACGAATGGTAATTCCGTTTTGAAAACAGGTGATTGGATTAAGGGAAAATCAGGGGATGGGGAATTAATAATTGGTTATATTGAGTCACAGAGTATTCTGGATGGAGTTGTTAAAGTAACGGTTGCAATGAGTGACAATCGTGAAACGCTTGGCAAAACAATTCCGATTTTAAGTAAAAATGTTAGGAAACTGCCACTTTCTAAGGCGGTAAACAAGGAACAAATTCTATTTCTAATAGACTTGGCATTATCAACGGGGGATGAAGCATGGTTTATTGAGCTTTCTTCCAAGTTAAACTCAATC
>JAUZQA010000247.1 GCA_030705665.1 Bacillota bacterium | reverse complement strand
GGGTATTTACTGATCATCATAAATCCACTGATTTCTTATAAGGCTAAAAGTTCAAGTCTCAGGAAAGTAAAAACAGATGTGGCTGATGCTTACCATCTCTGCGAGCTGTTTTATAAGGAGGATCTAGAGCCTTATAAAAAGCGAGGAGTCCAACTATTAAACCTTCGGAATCTTACAAGACAACACGAGAATATTACTGGAGTACTGATCCAAACAAAGCTACAATTTCAAGCAATTCTTGACCAGGTTTTTCCCGAATACAGAGGAGTTTTTGGAGATTTATATTCTGTGGTGTCACTTTTAACTCTTTTAGAGTTCTCCTCTACCGAGGATATTTTAAAGGAAAGTGAAGAAACAATTACAGATAAAATATTTGAATTATGTAAAAGTCGGTCAATAAGATGGGCAAAAGAAAAGGCCATTCAATTAAAAGCTGCGGCAGCTCGAAACCCTTTTGAAAAAACAGTGTATCAGAGTCATATACTAAGCCTTGGAATGTATATAAACATCATTCTTCAATATAAAGAGCACCTATCCAAGTTAGAGTCTGAGATAGATGCCCTCGCTAAAGAAGTTGAAGAATATAATATTATAAAATCTATCCCTGGAATCGGAGAAAAGATCGCTGCAACGATCATTTCTGAAATTGGGGAGATAGATCGATTTACTGATCCTAAAAAGCTGGTAGCTTTCGCTGGGGTTGACCCAAGTGTATTTGAATCTGGCAAATTTAGAGCCACAAAAAAACGAATTACAAAAAGAGGATCCAGCAGACTTCGCCACGCCTTATATATGGCTGTTCGTTGTGCTATTCGTGACTGTCGTAAGAGCAAAACAAGCGATGAAATCATTCCACGTAATAAGAAATTACGTGAGTTTTATGATAAGAAACGTGAAGAAGGAAAACCTTTTAAAGTAGCTGTTATAGCTTGTGTAAATAAGCTCTTACACTGGATATTTGCCCTTTTAAAAAGCAAAACGACTTTCCAAGATATAGCTTGAAGCCTAAATTAAACTAAATAGCACAAAACCTTCCAATAACAGACTAACGGAAGGTTATTTGGCATGCATATTTTTAGTATAGCATGAGATTTTTTCAGTTTTTATTGAAAAATATTGACAAACTATTAGCTGGTTTAGTTCAATAAAAAATAGCTGCCAATATGGCAGCTGGACCCTAAACTCTTGCACCCATTAGCTGAAGAAAGCACTGTATAACCCTTCAAATACATTATGCTGAAACGATTCCATTTTTAAATAGTTCTGTCAGAGAATCCGCCACTTTAACTTTACCATTTTTTAGAATTTCATCGGCTTCATCGCCAGAATCGTGATATATTTGATAAACAGGAGGGTTATCGGTATCAAAATTTACGAAATAAGGGTCGCCTGAACCCGATGGGTCGCCTCCAATGCATATATACCCTTTTTCAACAATCGGAATCCCAGGGTAATATTCAAAGATTCTTCAATCATATGTTTAGGTTCAAGAATTTCAACGTATTCTATTCCGTCATATTCATCATCAGATTCATATGCTTGCCAACCTATTTCCATATGAATAAGGGGCAACTCGGAAATTAAATGATAATACCAGCTTTGTATTTTATCTCCGAATCTTTCCTTCAATAATTCTATTTCTTCATTCGTTGCAGTTCTTCCTAAATGATTTTCTTCTGTTTTTCCAGCTTTTTCAACAAACTTTTTTGCTTCTTCGAAAATGTATTCTGACATATTAACACCCACTAAGGAAATTTCTTAACAAGACACTCAATATTAAAAATTCGCTTTATTAAAGGAAAATCCTTCTTGCACTAACCTGTATCGTTAGTTATCATGAACGAAACTAGCTCCTTACTCGTAACACCGTAGGTTAATTTGGTTAGACTGTTTACTGGAAAAAAACAAACCAAATCAGAGCTACATTACGAAAGGAGCTAGTTACTATGAAGGATACCATAAAATATGTAGGTTTAGACGTATCAAAGAAAAAAATCGCAGTAGCAATTGCAGATGAGGGTCGCGAGCAACCAAGGTATTTTGGAATGATTCCATATACTATAGAAAGTATTAGGAAATTAGTAAAACAGTTAGGGGATCCAAAACAACTTCGTGTGTGTTATGAGGCTGGTCCAACAGGCTATGGGTTATATCGCTTATTTATCAGTATGGGTATCGAATGTGAGGTCATTGCGCCAGCATTAATTCCTAAAAAACCTGGGGAACGTATAAAAACGGACCGTAGAGATGCCATGAATCTTGCAAAACTTTTTCGTGCTGGTGAATTAACATCTGTTTATGTACCTACAGAAGAAGATGAAGCACTTCGTGACTTAGTCCGAGCACGGGAAGATTCTAAAGAAGATGAATTAAGAGCAAAACATCGCTTAACCAAATTCCTTTTACGTCACGATATTCGTCCTACAAAAGGATTGAAACAGTGGACAACAAGATATTGTGAGTGGTTAAATACCTTAAAATTTGAACGCTCTGCATCAAGAATTGTTTATGAAGAATACATGCATCAATTAACTGAAATTCAGCAACGATTAATGCGTTTGGAAGAAGAAATAGAACGGCAAGCTATAAAAGGTGTACACGCACCAATGATTCAAGCCCTTCAAACACTACGAGGAGTAGCTGTGGTTACTGCAGCTAGTTTAGTAGCAGAAGTCGGATCATTCCAACGATTTTCTTCTCCTAAGCAATTCATGGCATATGTAGGTCTTATTCCAAGCGAAAGTTCAAGTGGGGAACTTAGACGACAAGGAAAGATAACAAAAGCCGGAAACCGTCATATCAGGAGATTGTTAATCGAATCTGCGTGGAGTTATCGATATCCACCGGCTGTGAAAGGAAAATTAAAAAAGAGACAAGAAGGACAACCTCCAGAGGTACTTCAGATTTCATGGAAAGCCCAAACTCGTTTGAACAAAAGATATTTTCGTTTACTATCTCGTGGAAAAGTTGCCGGAAAAGCCATAACAGCAGTAGCGAGAGAATTGTCAGGATTCATATGGGCAATTACACAAGAAGTAGAGAAAAAACAAAGAATGAATATATCATAAACCTATTACAAACGCTTAGTTAACAATGAAAATAACCATAAATCCAAACTTTTAATAAGAAATGCGATAAGAATAGGGCTCGAAGGCAAAGGTTAAAACCGGAAAGGAGAACCCACGACTTAAACTTGTGCTATGTCTATATAGGCTAACGCACGTCGTTAGTTAGTGGAAGCTCCTTTATACGGAAAGATAAAATGTGAGAATCCACGAATATCAGAGTGATAACCGTTGTAGAGATCTTTTGCCTTCGTGCCGTGTCCTTATCTTTTATCATTAAATGAAAAGGAGGAAATTGATCATTTCTCAGCTTTCAAAAGCATCTCAAATCCTAGAATGGTCGTCAAGGAAAGCACTTGACAACCATTCTAGGATTTGAGGAAAAGTTAGTAAGCTGAGAAGGAGATTCCCTAGCCTTAAAAGGCTGATCTCAAACTAATAATGAAAAGAAGCCGAAATTCGCTTCTCTTCTTAGGGTTGCCCAAAAACAAAACTAAGATCAAATTGTGTAGGGGGCATTGACAGTTTCGTTCATATCAGTTTAAGTGCAAACCTTCACAAATACCAAAAATCATTCAATAAGAAAAAGTATTACCCTTGATTAGCTGGATGATGACAGCTCTGCTAGTCACTAGCCCTAACATTTACTTTGCCCCTGGTTACACCAACGCTGGTACTGGGCCTTACAGTTAAATCAATTACTATTACACCAGACTAAAATAAGGCTGACCCAGAAGAATTGATATGCTCCCCTTAAGGTAGACAGATTAAAAAATAAAAATCTGTTTTGCCTTAGGGGGAGCTTTTTATGTCCAATAAATTTTATTCTAAAGAGTTTAAGTATGAAGTGTTGACGGCTTATAAGAACGAGGACTCTACAGTTGAAGCATTATGCGTAAGATATAAAATTCCTAAAGTGACCTTATATAATTGGATAGAGAAATTTGAGAAAGATGGAATCATTGGATTTGAGGACTCTAAAACATGGAAATCCTATTCTAAAGAGCTAAAGGAAGCAGCTGTGAGAGATTATTTATCGGGGGACTACTCTCAATATGAGTTAGTTCGAAAGTATAAAATCTCAAGTAGATCTGTCCTCCAGAGTTGGATTAACAAGTATAATAGTTATAGAGATTTAAAGGATACGTCGAAAGGAATGACGAGCTCTATGACTAAAGGAAGGAAAACCTCCTGGGATGAACGGGTACATATTGTGAACTATTACTGGAAGAACGGAAAGGATTATCAGAAAACAGCTGAAAAATATGATGTCTCTTATCAACAAGTATATCAATGGGTTAAGAAGTATGAAGATGGCGGAGATGAAGCGCTTAAAGATAAACGTGGAAGGACGAAATCAGAAATAGAGTTAACTCCCGAAGAGACAATTAAGATTCAGATGAAAAAATTAGAAAGAGAAAATGAACGGTTACGTGCGGAGAATGCATTTTTAAAAAAGTTAGAGGAGATCGAAAGGAGGCGAAAGTAAGCCAAATCCGATTTGATGATAAGTATAAAGCAATCCAGGAGCTTAATGAGAAAGAAGATTTGAGCATTCTCTTACTTTGTGAGATCGCTGGAATTTCAAGAGCTGCTTACTATAAATGGCTGAAACGTACACCATCTGCACAAGAACTTCAAAATGAAGAAATCATAAAAGCGATGAAAGCCATCCATGAGGATGTTGATGGCATCTACGGCTATCGTCGAATGACATTAAATATAAACCGAAAGTTTGAGCAGACCTTCAATCACAAACGTATTTATAGACTAATGAAAGTTGCCGATATACAGTCTGTGATTCGAAAAAAGAAGAAAGCTTATAAGCGCTCTAACCCTCAACATGTGGCAGAAAATGTGTTGAATCGTGAATTTACGGCGGAAAAACAGAATGAAAAATGGGTAACCGATGTCACTGAACTTAAATATGGTTCTTCAAAGAAAGCTTATTTAAGCGCTATTAAAGATCTATATGATGGTTCAATTATTAGCTATGTTTTAGGACATTCAAATAATAATAAACTTGTGTTCAAGACTCTTGACCAAGCCACAAAGCTTTTAGATGGGGACCATCCACTTATCCATAGTGATCGTGGGTTCCAATACACCTCTAACGGTTTCAAAAGCAGAATAGATGAAGCAAAGATGACACAAAGTATGTCACGTGTAGGGAAATGTATTGATAACGGGCCAATGGAATCTTTTTGGGGAACACTCAAATGTGAGAAGTATTATCTACATAAGTATGAAACATTTGAAGAGCTTTCTACAGCGATAGATGAATATATTCGTTTTTATAATCATGATAGGTACCAAGAACGTCTAAACGGCCTTAGTCCTATCGAATATAGAGCTAAAGCCGTTTAGATCATTTTATTATTTCCACTGTCTACTTGACAGGGGGCAGTTCATTTTCTCGGCAGCTTAATGTTTCAATTTTTCAGGATGATGTTGTAAGGCATACGCAGCAGCCTCTGTACGGTTATGCAAATTCAATTTTTCAAGTATGAGACTAACATAGTTACGAATTGTCTTTTCACTTAAAATCATCGATACAGCAATTTCACGATTTGTCCTTCCTTTTGCAATTAAGGAAAGGATCTGTTTTTCCTGAGAGGTAAGTTGGGATAACCCTTCTTTCTCCGCAGCATTTTTCCTAATATTTTTCAGAACTTTATCCGTTATAGAAGGATCTAATGCACTTTTTCCAGCTGCAACAGTCTCAATTGTTTGGATTAAATGTTGTGAATCGATTTCTTTTAACACATAGCCACTTGCCCCCGCCAGAATAGACTCGTAAACTTCATCTTCATCATCAAATGAAGTTAACATGATTAAATTGGTGGAAGAAAGAAAATTTTTGATCTCTCTGCAAGCATCAATTCCGCTCTTACCCGGCATCCGGATATCCATTAGGATGATATTCGGTTGTTTCTGCAAAGCCATTGAAATAGCTTGATCAGCGTTAGCTGCCTCCCCCACGATTTCAAAAACCGGATACATGGATAACAGCGCACGCAGTCCTAATCGAACGACTTCATGATCATCCACAAGCATGAGCTTAATTTGCCCTGTCATTCTCAGCACCCCTTATATTTTTTGTAGATCTTACTTGTAAAATCACGTTGCTTCCCTTGTTTTTTTCTGATCTTATTTTCAAACTCCCACCAATGATTTGGGACCGAGTTTCCATATTTCGAAGTCCATGTTTAAATGGAATAAAATCTTTTTTTCTAAGAAATGCACATTTTTCTTCCATTCCAATTCCATTGTCCTTAATTTCCGCAGTTAACAAATTTTCGTTTCCCGTAATGGATACAAATATCTTATTTGCTTTCGCGTGCCGCAAAGCATTGCTTAATGCCTCCTTGATGATATAAAAAATCTGGATGGTCACTGTTAATGGTGGTTCCTCCCCGGAATAGTCATATTGCAATTGAATTTCCGTTTCTTTTCCGAAGTTCATTTCCCTAACCAGT
>JAUZQA010000246.1 GCA_030705665.1 Bacillota bacterium | reverse complement strand
TAAAAACATTAACCAGCTTAAAAACATTAGGTATTTCCCTTGCACTTGATGACTTTGGAACCGGGTACTCGTCTATCAATTACTTATGGAAATTACCTTGTGATATCATCAAGATTGATAAGAGTTTAATAAAAGAAATGCAGGATTTCAACGCAAGCTATGAAGTCGTCGCAGCAATCATTGCCCTTTGCAAAAAACTTAAGAAAAAGGTGGTTGCCGAAGGGGTTGAAACTAATGAACAGCTAGAGTTGCTGCAAAGATTAGCTTGTGAAGAAATCCAAGGTTATTTATTTAGCAGACCAGTTAGTGCTCAGAAATTTGCTCAATATTTAAAACAAGGAAAATGGGTTGCCGAAAAAACACTAATTACTCCTTATGAAAATAAAAGTCAATAAGCAAATAAAGGGAGATTTTCCTAAATCAAACCAGAATCGATTTTAAGAAAATAAAAAGAAACAAGCCTTTAGATGACTTGTTTCTTTTTATTTAACCATGCAAAATATGTGAACTAGGCATCCGTTTTTGTTTTAAAGGTCTTGCCAACCGGCGTGTTATCTTTATGACCAAGGATAAAGTTCTTTTTGGGAAAATATAAGCTAAAGGTTGTGCCCATGCCTTTTTTGGACTCGACTTCAATTTTTCCTCCAAGTGACTCGGTTATTTTATAGGCAACAGCAATCCCTAATCCAGTACCATTGTCTTTTCCTGAATGAAGCGGCTGTCCTAAATGGGATAATACTTCTTCCGAAAGTCCCGGTCCGTTGTCCTCTATAAGAATATAAAATTGATCAATTAATTCGTGCAGAAAAACATCTACTCTCCCGCCTGGTCCACATGCTTCTACACCATTCTTAATAAGATTTAAAAGAGCAAATCTTAACAGGGTATAATCCTTAATCATGATATCATTTTCTGCCGTCGATAAAAACTGCAGTTCCACATTATTTAGTGATGCAAAAGGATTGATCATTTGGACTGTCTCTTGGATCATTTTTGTTAATTTAATGGAATTTTGGTCATTGGATTGCGGGTCCATAACCGTCATATAATCTTTTAACGAGTGCTCTGCTTGATTTAATTCATTCAATGCCTGAGTAATATAAAAGGATTGGCCAGGAGAGAGGCTGGAGTCATCCTTCATCTGGTTTAATGATTGTTTTGATGATAAAATTGGCGAAAATATTTGTTGTGAAATATAAACCAATAAGTGATTAATGGCATGGCTTTTTTCAAATTGAATTACCTTTGTACTCATTTCCTCCATCTCTTTAAGGGAGGTTTGCAAATACAGTACCATCCAAAAAGTTACATAATTAAAAATACAGAAAATGATCCAAAGTAAAAGCTCATGTTTTGTAAAAGTGTATCCATCCAGTAATTTCGTTTCAAATACGAAAAAGAAAAAGGATAGGGTCAGACATAAATAAGTAAAGAAAACCTGCTTATTTTTCTTCCACTTATCATAACGAGGAAGAATTAAGGCAAAGATTAACAGCGTAAAGAAAGGTATTCCTAAACCCTCCAGGTATACTCCTTGGCCGCCTAGCAGAAATCGGTAAACCATCATGACGGCAGTTAAAATTAGACCAGTAGAGAAGCCCCCATAAAAAAAGCTAACAATTAATGGAATAAAACGAAAATCTAAATGTAATTCCTTTGCAAATGTTAAAGGAAAGGTCATACAAATTATAATGGAAAGTCCGCAAAGAAGACCAAGAATTTGTTTTTGGATTCTTTTTTGCCCAAATTTCTTTCGAAAAAAAGATTGGTATAAAAGCATGGGAAATAAAATACATACCATTTGTAGAAGCCAAATTCCCATCGAAGCGGGATTAACACTCATAAAAAGCATCCTCCAAAAAATAACGTTCTTATGTATTTTACATCCCTTAGAATAGAAGTTCCATTTTTATAAACTAAATTTCCTTTAAATGAGTATATTTATTGAATGTACGAGTGAAAGTATTCATTTCAATCATTCATTCGGCTGATTAGGGTCCTTCTTTTCTGTCTCTTCTAATATTTTCTTGATTTCACCTTCGTCACCTTTGGCATTAATAATTTCAAAAATTTGATTTAATCCTTGGCTTGTCATTTCATCTTCATTTTCCATCTTAAACCTCCAAAAACCTTTTTTCATAGGATGCTCTACTTTTGGTTGAATATGTATAAATCAGTTCTTATAGCGGGTATTACATGAATGGAAAAGGCTATGATACATAAACTAACAAAAATTTAATTGACAACCATCATCATTGCAAATTAAAATAAATTTATAAATGATATTGAAAATCATTATCAATTAAAAAAGAGTGGAAAAGGATTGATCTTATGGGGAAAAACTTATTTATTACACTGACTATTGTTCTATTAACCATAGGATGTTTTGTACATAGTACTGCATTTGCTGCTAGTAATTCCAAGGATGATGTAAGAAAAGCAGAAGAATCCATAGATAGAGCAATCGAGTACACATCGAATGGGAATTTAACAGATGCACAGAAAGCATATGAACAATACGACAAAACTTGGAGAGAAATTGAAGGGGGAATCAAAGGGGATTCCGCTGCCGCCTATCGGGATATCGAGTCAAACATGGGGAAGGTTGTCTATGCTTTTACATTAAAAAAGCCTGATCAAGTACTTCAGGCTCTCACCAATTTAAAAGCTGTTAACGCAAAGTTTGTGCACGGAGGTTATCCTAAAGTTGCAGAGATGAAACAAGAGGATATTTCGTTAGATGACTTTATCCTCTTACTTCAACAGACGAAAAAGAAGATTGCCTCGCATGAACAAGCTCAAGCAATTCAAGGTATAAAAAAGGCGAGCGATAGCTGGTTAAGTGTAGAAGGGACAGTAGTGGCCCAGTCGTCGGTCGTTTATAGCGATTCCGAGCGAGATTTAGTTACGGTGCAGGCGATGCTTGCAGCAAATCCCCCAAATTATGGGAAGGCAGATAAGACCGTTGATAATATGATAAATTACTTAACCCCTTTAGCTGGTAAGTCTGAATACACCTTCTGGGATGCGGCAATGATCCTCATTCGCGAGGGCTTGGAGGCTTTATTAGTTGTAATTGCCCTACTTTCATTTGTGAAAAAATCCGGGAGAAAAGGGAACGGCTGGATTTGGTCTGGTGTTTTAAGCGGGCTTGGAGTTAGTATTATTCTTGCCTTCATCGTCAAATTTGTTATTTCCTCTGGAGCCTTTGGAAATAACAATACACTTATTGCCGGATGGACAGGAGTTATTGCGGCGGCGATGCTATTGTATATGAGCTACTGGCTTCATAATCAGTCCAATGTTGCTGATTGGAATCGATATATTCGGGAGAAAAGTCAAAGTGCCTTAACAACCGGGAAACTAGTTTCATTGGGGTTCCTTGCTTTTCTGGCCGTATTTCGCGAAGGGACAGAAACAGTTTTATTTTATATCGGTATGGCCAGTCAAATTAAAATTCAATCATTATTAATCGGCTTTTTGATTGGAGCAGGGCTCCTCGGGATTCTAGCCTATTTAATGATTTTTGTAGGACTAAAATTACCAATGAGGCCTTTCTTTTTGGTGTCCAGTATTATTGTTTTTTACCTTTGTATTAAGTTTACTGGAATGGGAATCCACAGCTTACAGTTGGCAGGCGTGATCCCAACGACCAGTGCAGAAAATGTACCAAGTATTGACTTTTTCGCTCTATATCCATCGTGGGAAAGTGTTATACCACAGCTGTTACTAATTATTGCAGCAGCTACGATTCTGTTCGTGAAAAATGTGAATATCAAAAAGGTCTTAAATCATTGAGACAATAGAAGGAAGGACATCAATTGATGAAAAAAATAGCAGCAGTGTTTATCTCCTTGGCTCTTATTAGTGTTTTTATTCTCGCTGGATGTGGGACGAATAGCAAAGTTTCAGATGGAGTTCATAAAATGCTAGACACAACAAAGCAGCTTTCAGATGCAATTGAAAGTGGCGATAAAGCAAAGGTAAAAGAAATTGGGCCAAAATTAGAAGATCAATGGTCATCATTTGAAGATGATGTGAAGAAAGAAAATAAACCCCTTTATGATAAAGTAGAAAAATATTTGGATCCGACGATTGCGGGAACGGAAGCTTCACCTCTTGATAAACAGGCTGTAAGCTCCTTAAATGAAAAACTGACAAATGCACTTAAGGAATTAGCGTCAAAAATAAAATAAGCATTGTTGCGATAGGGCCGCCCGACTTATGGGGGCCCTTTTTAATATATGTGAAAAAGGAGCAGTGTGGGTTTATAAATGGATTTTGATTTACATGAGGTGAATTAATATGGTTCAACAACTTTATTTTAACAAGTTTTTGCATTTACCGAAAATAGGTAAGTACTTAGGACCTTGGCTATAAAAAAACGGCTATGTAGCATACTAACCTTCAGATGAATGAAGGAGGTCCCATATGATGAAAAAATTATTAGTTTCGTTATTGATATCTTTCCTGTCGTTTTCCATTTATAATTATCACGCCGCGGCAAGTCCAATTGTTGCTCCTGCCGAAAAGCTGCAGGATCCAAACACGATGTCGGTTTTGTGGTATCAAACATCGGGCGAAGCAAAGGCGTTATACTATCAAGGCTACACGATTGGAAGGTTCAGGCTGGATGAGATTTTAGCACAGAGGCCGCAAAATATGAAATTAAGGCCTGCAATTGTTCTTGATATTGATGAAACCATTCTTGATAACAGTCCATGTTTAGCGTTTAATGTAAAAACAGGAAAAGCATTCCCTGCAAATTGGAATGAATGGGTCGATCAAGCTATTGCAAAACCTGTTCCTGGGGCAATTGAATTCTTAAAGTATGCAAACTCAAAGGGAATCGAGATCTACTATATATCCAATCGCAATGAGAATCAGAAAAAAGCAACAATTCGTAACCTGCAACAAGTTGGAGCACCAATGGCGGATACAAAGCATGTTCTATTGCAAAAAAAAGGTGAAAAAGGAAAAGAAGTAAGAAGGATGAAGGTAGCAAGAACAAATGATATTATTTTATTATTTGGAGATAACCTTGGAGACTTTAGAGGTTTTGATGATTTAACACCTTCTCAAAGAGTCCAAGCGGTAGAAAAGCGAAAAAAAGACTTTGGAAAGAAATTAATTGTTTTTCCAAACCCCATGTACGGCGATTGGGAAGGATCCATCTATCATTATGACTTAAGTAAAACAGCTGCCGAAAAAGCAAAGTTAAGAAAAGAAAGCTTACAGATATTTCAACCATAATAGCAAACAAAAAGCTGCAGCTCATAAAGCGGCTTTTTGTTTTTTTACTTTGGGTGTCTGTTAATATTTTTGTCACAAATATGGTGTATGATATAGATTGCATGTTGTTTTGAATCTACCACTATTGGAAAATGAAAACATACCAAATTCAGATGATTTTTGTTAAGATAGAAGTTGTTTTCAAATTTAACCTATTGTGTTTTTCACAGGAGGATATTATATGGATCGCTTATTGCAATTAAATACGATTTTTATCAGTATTGTTATCGAAGCATTTCCTTTTATTGTGTTAGGGGCTTTTATTTCTGCACTAATTGAAGTTTTTGTTTCTGAAAATACCCTGCTTCGAATACTGCCAAAAAATAGATTTTTATCTGTTATCGCAGCCAGTTTAATGGGTGTATTATTTCCAGGATGTGAATGTGGGATTGTTCCTATAGCATCACGTTTAATAAAAAAAGGACTTGCCCCGCATGCGGCAATTTCCTTTATGCTTTCCGGACCAATTATCAATCCCATTGTTTTATTTGCTACCTTTATTGCATTTGGAGACAGCTGGAAAATGGTATGGTACCGCGCAGGATTAGCAATCGGTGTTTCCATTTTAGTTGGGATCGTATTATCTTTTGTGATAAAGGGAAATCAACTAAAAGAAACTAGTGAAATCCATGTTCATGACCATTCTCACCAGAATACTAAACAAAAATTAATGAGCGTTCTTAACCACACCATTGATGAATTTTTTAGTATGGGAAAATACGTTGTGCTTGGATCCATTATTGCTTCTGCTATGCAGGTTTATGTACCAACACGTATTTTAACAACACTGGGAGGTACGCATGTAACGGCTGTGTTGGTTATGATGGTTTTAGCATTTATATTATCAGTTTGTTCGGAAGCAGATGCATTCGTAGCAGCATCGTTTCGTAATTTTTTCCCTCAAACTTCGGTCGTATCCTTCTTGGTGTTTGGTAATATGGTAGACATTAAAAACTTATTGATGATGTTTGGGTCTTTTAAACCAAAATTTGTTGTTCTTTTAGTTTCATTAATATCTTCATTTGTATTCATTGGTTCACTTCTTTTATAAAGGATGTGTGATGATGTATAAAGTCCTTATTTTATTGCTAACTACAAACTTGTTTTTTATGCTGCATGCAACAGGAAATATTTCAAAATATATAAATATGAAATATAGTTTCCTATCTGCGAGCATGATTGTGATTTTACTTATACTTACCATAATCGAAGGAATTAAATTATGGTTTTCTGGTGAAAAGAAAGAGGAACATGATGATTGCGATTGTCATCACGAACATCAT
>JAUZQA010000245.1 GCA_030705665.1 Bacillota bacterium | reverse complement strand
TTTTCTGCTCAAAGCTTTGATATTGTTACCTGCAGAATTGCTCCGCACCATTTTCCGAACGTAAACAAATTTGTAAACGAAGTATTTCGGGTATTAAAATCTGGAGGCCAATTTTTACTGGATGATAATGTGGTACCTGAAGATGATGAATTCGATGAATTTTATAATAAAATTGAAAGAAAGAGGGATCACAGCCATTTTCGAGCCTGGAAAAAATCTGAGTGGCTTAGAATGCTGGAGTTGGCTGGATTTGAGATTAGCGAATGGCATCGTTTTGAAAAAACCTTTCAATTTGAATGGTGGTGCAATCAAATGAAGCTATCGGAAAAAGAAAAAAATGAATTACAAATGTTCATTGCTAATTCCCCAGATAAAATGAAAGAAAAGTTTCGTATTACTTTCAATGACGATAAAGTATTTTCCTTCCAAGGTGAATCCATCATTTTAAGAGCACAAAAGAGATAAAAAACTCCGCTAAACCAATTAGCGGAGTTTTTTCTATAATTCATTCAATGCAGTACCATACGAATCAAATTCAGGTCCTTGGCTACTGCCTACGTGATCATATTGGTTATCATCTAATACCAAATGGTCCATTTCCATCATTTTTCTTTCCTTACTGTAAAAGACAATATCTTCACTGTTTGTCATGACAATCACTCCTTTCGTCTTATATTTTCCCTTTCATTGGGGAAACTAATCATCCAATTCTTTTTTACTTGTATACAAAAGAGCACTAAATGTAAATATTCCAAAGTTTATTTGGTAAATCTAAATAATAAATCTCTGTGAAAGAAGAGTGGAAGATTGCGAAAAAACTTTTTAATAGAAGAAAACAGTCAAAATCCTGCTAATCAACCTCCTCTATTAGTAAAATCAATCGATGCTAATATTGAATGTTTTACTCATATTTTTCACAATGATGAAACACTTAAGGTAAGAAGGTTTCAAAATAAGTATCTGGCAACTGCATCCTGTTGCGTCATTTACATTGATGGAATGGTAAACACTGATATTCTAAATGAAAATATCATTCAGCCCATTCTTTATCACAATCTGGAAGAAAAAATTAATCGTAATAATCTCTTAGAGGAAATCCAGTCAAAGATCATCGCTTCCAGCAGCGTAGAAATGTTTAACGATATTGAGATCCTGGTAAATTGCTTAATTGAGGGGGACACGATTCTTTTATTAAATAACTATGATCAAGCACTGTGCATCTCATCAAAAGGCTGGAAAACAAGATCCCTTTCTGAACCAGAATCGGCAAGGGTTGTTCGCGGACCAAAAGAAGGTTTTACTGAAGCTATTATGACCAACATAACTCTCATTAGAAGAATCATAAAAAACAAAGACCTTAAATTTAAATTTAAAGAAATTGGTGTAAGAACACGGACTAAAACTTGTATCTGTTATATTGAAGATCTTGCGTTAGAGGAAATCCTCAATGAACTGGAAAATCGATTAGCTGAAATTAATATCGATGCCATCCTTGATTCAGGTTATATACAGGAGCTGATAAGGGATGCACCATTTTCCTTATTTGAAACAGTGGGCTATAGTGAAAGACCAGATGTAGTAGCGGCCAAACTTCTAGAAGGAAGAATTGCTCTGATTGTTGATGGAAGTCCTTTTGTTTTAACTGTTCCGTATGTATTTATCGAAGGGTTGCAGGCAAATGAAGATTATTACAATAATTTTCTTTTTGCCTCTTTTAATCGGTTATTGAGATCAGCAGCAATGATCATTGCCATTAGCTTACCAGCTATATATTTAGCTACAGTGGCATACCATCAAGAACTAATCCCGACCCCTTTACTTCTTAGCATTTCGGCTTCTCGTCAGGGCGTGCCTTTTCCTACCAGTATATCATTGCTTTTTATGCTAGTTATCTTTGATGTTATTAGGGAAGCAGGGATAAGAATGCCAAGTGCCATTGGTCAGGCGGTTAATATCGTTGGCACATTGGTAATTGGTCAGGCTATTGTTGAGGCACAACTTGTGAGTGCACCTGTAGTAATTATCTCTGCAGTGTCAGGAATCATGAAATTGTTAAGCCCCACTACAATTGGACCAATTGCCATCATTCGGCTTTTTCTATTACTATTTGCCAGCCTAATGGGGATTTATGGCTACTTATTTGGGATGATTTTAATCATTGTTCATTTAATGAATGTTCGTTCCTTTGGTGTACCTTATATGTTAGGTATGTCTTCTATGAAAAATCATAATGGACAAGATATATGGATTCGTGCGCCGTGGTGGTCGATGACGTTACGGCCAAAAATAATTGGCGCTAAAAATTTAGTGAGACAAACCGTCAATAAATCAAAAAGGAAGTAATCTACGATGAAAAGTAGAATTTATATACTGCTGCCTATTATTTTTCTTTTACAAACTACTACACTGACCGGCTGCTGGAATTATCGAGAAGTAGATAAGCTAACCATTGTTGCTGGAGTTGCGATTGATAAAGGAAAAAAACACAAATATCAAATTACCGTGGAAACCATTGAGATTTCGGGCGGACAAAATGTAAAACCTGTAGCCCAACAAATTTCGATTGAAGGTGATACCATCTTTGATGCAGTCAGAAACGAAATTTCATTAGCAGGGAAAAGATTGTATTGGAGTCATACTAAGGTTGTAATCCTTAGTAAGGAAATTGCAAAAGAAGGTATTTTAAGGGTAGTTGATTGGTTTAATCGCGACTCTGAAACAAGGGCCGATGTCCTTTTGCTTGTTTCAAAGGAAAAAAACGCAAAAGACATTTTTAAAGGTAGCAGCACGACAGATCAAATTAAATCTTTTTTATTAGCGGAGATGTTAAAAAACGAAAAATCACTTAGCAAAGCTCCCATTACAGAATTATGGAAGTATGCCAATGACTTAGAAACAAACGGAATCGTTCCTATATTGCCGAGTGTACATCTTGAAAAAAATGACAGCCGCTATTCGCCTCAGATAAATGGGACAGCCATATTCAATCGAGACAAGTTAATGGGTTTTATTGATAGTGATGAAACAAAATATATGCTGTTTGCTCTGGATGAGGTAAAAGGTGGTTTATTAACGATTAGTGACATTAGCAGTAAAAACAGTACACCCATCTCGTTAGAAATCTATAATAGTAAAACAAAAAAGAAGCCAATTATTCATAATGGGAAGATTGATTACAAAATCAACATTGCTACCACGGTTTCACTAGATGAAATTGGCGGGAGTGCGGATATCTTTGAGACAAAGAAAATAAAACAACTGGAACAGCAGGCAGGTTATGTATTGAAGAAACGTGTCGAAAAAAGCATTAAACATATTCAGTCAACATATGGTGTTGATGTTTTTGGATTTGGGAAACAGCTTCAAATGGAAGAACCGAAACTTTGGGAACAGATTGCATCCCGATGGGAAAAGGGAAAATTTAAAGACATTAAGGTAAATGTGAATACAAAAGTTCATATCAAAGGTAGTGGCATGTTATCTAAGCCGATACAAATAGGAGATTGAGTATGTTTTTGTTAACATTTTTATTTTACGGATTATTGCTAATGTATGAATTCATACCATTATACAAACAAAAACAATGGCGTACCTTTTGGGTGAATTCCGTTCTTGCGTTATGCTCGTTTACAATCGCCTTGCTTTTAACATTTGGTATTAATATCCCAAGTCCATCAGAACCAATAAAAAATGTGGTTTTGTCATTGTTTGGAGGAAAATGAAATATGCGGCAAGAAAAAATTACAAATAAGGAAGCTATTTGTTTATTAATGATTTTTATTATGGGCAGCTCCTATATTCTTGGAACTGGTACGGAATCAAAACAAGATGCTTGGATCAGTGTAATTTTTGGATTATTGATGTCAATGCCCATACTATTCGTTTATTCAAGGGTTATGTCATTATATCCAGAAAAAGGTTTATTTGAAATCCTCGAAGAGATATTCGGCAAGTTTGTAGGAAAAGTATTCATTCTTCTCTACATATGGTATGCATTCCACCTTGGAGCACTCGTGGTTCGAAATTTTGGAGAATTTATTAATACTGTTGCCATGCCAGAAACACCAAAATTTGTTCCGATGTTTTGTTTAGTGATGGTCGCAATTCCTGCAGTTAAATCAGGAATAGAAGTATTGGCCAGGACAAGTGCTTACCTTTTACCCGTCATTCTGTTGATCATTTTATTTGTTCAACTTTTAGGTTTTCCGTTGTTAGACTTTAATAATATAAGGCCAATTTTTAATAATGGATGGCGGCTTATTCTAAAGGGCGGTGCGTCAACCTTTGCCTTTCCGTTTGCTGAAACAGTGTTATTTCTTGGTCTATTTTCTTGCCTTAAAACAAAAAAATCTCTTTATAAGGTATTTTTGCTAGGGACTTCCATTGCAGGCATTTTACTTATTTTCATTACGTTGAGAAACATTTTAATTTTAGGTCCTGTACAAACCAAATTTTACTTTCCAGCTCATGTAGCTGTCAGCCGAATTAGGATCGGTGACTATTTTGAAAGATTAGAATTAACAGTTGCTGTTATTTTTGTTGTTGGGGTATTTATTAAAATGAGTGTGTGTTTGTTAGTAGCATGTAAAGGTGTTGCCCATTTATTTCACTTGGAAGATTACCGATCTGTCGTTATTCAAGTAGGCCTTTTGCTGCTGTATTTTTCCTATAGTCTTTATAGCAGTATTATGGAGATGGGGGAATGGGCATTTAAAGTATATTTTTACTACGCCTTTCCCTTTCAAGTAATTTTTCCAATGATTATATTGGTAACTGCAGAAATAAAACAAAGAAGGAGAAGGAAGCAGTTGTCTTTAAATTAGGACAGCTGCTAGATTCTCCTTTATTGAAAATTAATCTTTGCGGAATTTCCCCATGACCTCGATCGCTCTTGTTATATAAACAAAAGCGGTTGGGTCCTGCAGGCGAATAGCTTCTTTCGTTTCAGATAACTCATATTTTGTGATAATTGTTGTTAATACCTTTTTTTGATGGTGAGAATAAACACCTTCAGCATCCGCCATTGTTACGCCGCGGGAATGTAAATGGATGAGCGCTTCACTTAATTCCTTCCATTTTTCCGTTATAATCGTAACGGTAATTTTTGTATGACTTGTATGTACGATATCTACTGCTCTCCCTGAGGCAAAAATGGCGAAAAGCGTATAAAGCGTTCGGGCTGTTCCAAAAACAAATGCACTTGTAAGCACTACTAGTAAATTCATCCAGGTACTTAAATACCCTACACTTAGATCTTTCTTTTTGGAAAGGATAACGCTAATAATATCCGTTCCGCCACTGGACCCGCCAAATCGTATATTTGCCCCCACACATAACCCATTTAATACGCCTCCGAAAACACATGAGGTGAGAATATCCTGACTGAATGGATGGATAGGGATCATCCGCATTAAAACAGACTGCAATGTTACAGAATAAATAGTTAAAATCATAAACCTTCTTCCTAAAAAAAAATAACCCAATATAAATAAAGGTATATTTACGATTAAAATAATCCAGCCGGTATTAATACGGGTGAAATGGTTGACCACAATTGCTAATCCACCCACTCCACCCGTTAGCACATTATGAGGAATAAGAAAAGAATTCATGGAATAAGCCAATATCAACGTAGAAATTGTAATGATGAATACTTGAACAGCAGTTCGTTTCACGTGAACGCACCCCATTGAATGATTCATAATTAGTAAAACATTGAGGGTCATGGAGGAGTTTTTACTTTAAAGTTTAGCAATGTATATATATTTAGTTTGAGCCAAAAACAAGCTTTCATACTCACCAGATGCAAATGAAGGGTTGCTTATTTGTGGAAAATGGCGGATTTATTCGTTATTTGTCATAAAAAAGTATAAATAAATATACCATTCTTTTTTAAATGTAGTATACTATATATTAATTAGTATAGCATATTTGGAAAATAACACTTCCAGCAGAAAGGGGGAGATCCTATTAAATTAACAAAACGGCAGGAAGAAATTCTTGAAATAGTTAAAAAAAGCGGACCAATTACAGGAAAACAAATAGCTGATAAACTTTCCTTAACCCGGGCTGCCCTAAGACCGGACTTGGCTATCTTAACAATGGCAGGAAATCTTGAGGCCAGACCGCGTGTCGGCTATTACTTTAATGAAAATTACGAAATGAAGCTTCAAGCTAAAAAATTCACACATCAAAAAGTAGTGGATTACAAAGCACATCCAATTGTTATACAAAAGTCATCTTCAGTTTATGATGCGATTGTACAGCTTTTTCTTGAAGATGTTGGTACCCTTTATGCAGTAGATGAAAAGGGACATTTAGCCGGGGTTATATCTCGTAAAGATTTACTCCGTTCTGCATTGGGAAATAGAAATCTTGATGATTTGCCTGTTAGTGTTATTATGACGAGAATGCCTAATATCGTTATGATTAAGCCTGAGGAGACCTTATTGGAAGCAGCAAAAAAAATGATTGAAAACCATATCGATTCGCTTCCTGTAGTAAAGGGAACCGATGAAGACCCACATACATATATGGTAATCGGCCGCATTACAAAGACAACAATCACCCGGGCATACCTTGAAATCACAGAACAATAG
>JAUZQA010000244.1 GCA_030705665.1 Bacillota bacterium | reverse complement strand
TTATTGCCGATTTGGTAACGATGATTTTACTTGCTGTTTTCGTTTCGATCCATGAAGGTGGAAAAGGAAACACATGGCTGTTGCTTGTTCTATTTGGTGCAGGAGTTTGCCTATACTTTATTGGCAGAGGATTTAAAAATCGAAACATTATTGAAGCCTTATCAACCAGTACCATTCAAATAGGTACAAGAGCCGTTTTTACTCTTATTATCGTTTTAGTGGGCCTGTCTGAAACCATAGGGGCAGAAAATATATTGGGTGCATTTCTAGCCGGGGTTCTTGTTTCCTTGTTATCACCGAATCAGGAACTTCTTCATAAGCTCGATTCCTTTGGGTATGGCTTTTTAATTCCGATCTTTTTTGTCATGGTAGGAGTGAATCTTAACCTGTGGCTACTTTTAAGTGATCCTAAACTATTATTGCTTATACCGCTCTTACTTTTAGGACTTTTTATCTCGAAATTAATTCCCGTTTATTTATTGAAAATTTGGTATGATACCAAAACCGTTGTAGCTTCTGGTTTTTTGTTGACCTCCACGTTATCCCTGGTTATTGCAGCAGCAACCATTGGGGAAAAAATGAAAATTATTAGTTCAAAAATGGGTGGAACCCTTATATTGGTCGCAGTAATTACTTCCATTATAACGCCTATTGTTTTTAAGAAACTATTTCCAAGGGAACAGGCTGCAAATAAAAAACGAAAGGTTGCTTTTATTGGTGCTACACAGTTAACATTGCCACTCTCTCTGGAGTTAAAATCGGGGTTGTATGAAACGGTCATTTACCATAAGCAGTCAGATACAAAAATATCAAATTCTGTATTTGAAGTGAACGAGATTTCCGATTATTCGTTAGAAACGATTGAAAAAACTGAGGCAGTCCATGCGGATATTGTTGTCGTTTCTACTGGGGATGAGGAAGTGAATGCTGTCCTGGCAGTCGGAGTGAAAGAAAAGGGAATTGAAAGGGTCATTACACGAGTGGAAAGTCCTGATTTAGAAGAAAACCTGCGTGAACATAATGTTGAGGTGTTTTCTTCATTCATTTCTACCAAAGTATTGTTAAGGGCACTGATTGAATCGCCGAGTGTTATCGATATTTTAACCAATCAAGAAAATGCATTATATGAAATAAGAATGCGAAATGAGGAATTTGACGGGATCCTTTTAAGGCGTTTTCCGTTTATTGGAGATATTATTTTTGTTCGGATTTTTCGCGGAAATGATTCCATTGTCCCGCATGGTGATACCGAATTAGAGTTTGATGACAGGCTGATCGTAACAGGTTCAAAAGAGTATGTTGATGAATTAAAAAGGGATCTTGAATTTTGTGATTAAAATCCTGCTGCTTTTCATTTTTTGTTTAATAGTGTAAAATTAGTACCAAGTACTATAACTTGTTATTATTGGGGGTCTATTCATGCTATCACTAGCTGGAAAAACATTTGTGGTTATGGGCGTTGCGAATAAACGCAGTATTGCTTGGGGAATTGCACGTTCACTCCATCAAGCAGGTGCACGGCTGATCTTTACATATGCAGGCGAAAGAATGGAAAGCAGTGTTCGCGAGCTTGCAGATTCTCTGGAGGCTGACAATACACTAGTATTACCATGTGATGTTACAAATGATGAAGAAATCGCAAAATGCTTTGCTCAAATTAAAGATGATGCAGGTGTCATTCATGGAATTGCCCATTGTATTGCCTTTGCTAATAAAGAAGAGCTTTCGGGTGAATATTTGAATACAACAAGAGACGGATTCCTATTGGCACAAAATATCAGCTCTTATTCATTGACTGCTATTGCCAAAGAAGCAAGAGGGTTAATGACAGAAGGCGGAAGCATTGTTACTCTAACTTATTTAGGGGGAGAGCGGGCAATTAAAAATTATAATGTCATGGGTGTTGCGAAAGCTTCGCTTGATGCTAGTGTTCGTTATCTTGCTTCAGACCTTGGAAAAGACGGAATTCGTGTAAACTCCATTTCAGCAGGTCCGATTCGAACATTATCGGCAAAAGGAATCAGTGAGTTTAATTTAATTCTAAAAGAAATCGAAGAGAAAGCGCCGCTTCGCCGCACAACCACTCCAGAGGAAGTAGGAGATACTGCGGTCTTCTTGTTCAGTGATTTATCACGTGGCATTACCGGTGAAAATATTCACGTTGATTCTGGGTACCATATTTTATAAAAGCATTAAAAAGTCTGCATTTATTGCAGGCTTTTTTTATTTCTCATGAAAGGTGATGTTAATAACTGTACATATTATCGGTGTGATTGTTGAAACATAAAAATATAAAGGATTTAACCGCAAACGAATGTATGGAAGGTGGAAAAATGACCTCACGTTTTTGGAAGCTTGGAATGGTTCTGCTGGCTTTTGCTTTGCTACCCGCCTGCGGGGAAGATAACGGTGATAAAAGTCAAGGAGCACTTCTTAAAACAACCAATCCTGCCCCGCTCAGTATCGCAGATGGCAAGACCAGCCATGTTGAAAAAATTCGCAAAGATATCAGTTCATTTCCGGAAGTGTACGATGTTGCCGTCATTAAAGGGAAAAAAGAAACGCTTGTCGTCTATAAAGTGAAACATTTGAACCGATTCAAGATGAAGGGGATTGAAGCAAAGCTCAACAAGTTTTTGGAAAAAAAGTATTCAAAGGAAAATTTCAAGGTTTCCAGTGATTATAAAATATTTTTAGAAGCAGTTAGACTGAAAGAGGCGGAAGAAAAACATCATCTTTCAGAAAAAGAAGCAGAAAAACGGTTCCAAAAGATTATAAAACTAAAGGATGAAACAACGTAAGGAAGGGATTAGCGATGGCGAGTAAACAAAAAAATTTAACTCCGCAGCAGCAAAATTATCAGCAGCTGGAACAAAAGTATGAACTAAAACGTCCGGTGCTAAAGAATTGTGTTAAGGCGTTTTTTGTTGGTGGGCTGATTTGCACAGTGGGTCAGGCAATCAGTTATTTTTACATATACTATTTTAACTTTACGGAGCAGACAGCGGGAAACCCTACAGTGGCAACGATGGTCTTTTTCGCAATGCTCTTAACAGGTTTTGGAGTTTATGATCGTATCGGCCAATTTGGCGGAGCGGGCAGTGCTGTACCGGTAACGGGCTTTGGAAACGCGGTTATTTCTGCCGCGATTGAACATCGTACAGAAGGATTTGTTCTTGGAGTTGGCGGGAATATGTTCAAGCTTGCCGGGTCGGTTATTTTATTTGGTGTATTTTCCGCATTTGCAGTTGCACTCATTAAAACATTATTGGGGATGTGGGGGGTTTTGTAATTGCTAAAAGGACATCAATCCTGGGTCTTCAATAATCGACCAATGATTGCGGCAACGGGTGTATCTGGTGGCCCATTTGAAGCGAATGGCAACCTGGCAAATGATTTTGATATTTTACATGAAGACTTATGGATGGGGATGGATTCTTACGAGAAAGCCCACAGGGTTTTAATTGAAGAAGCCATAAAAACTGCCTTAGATAAAGCGAATGTTCAAAAAGAACAAGTTCAATTTTTATTTGCTGGGGATTTAATTAATCAAATTACACCATCGAGTTTTGCAGCAAAAACAATGCAAATACCGTACTTTGGAATTTTTGGGGCATGTTCTACCTCAATGGAGGGTTTGGCGTTAGCTTCCTTTGTAGTAAATTATCAAGGGGCAAAAAATGTGTTGACAGGGGCCGCAAGCCATAATGCCGCAGTCGAAAAACAATTCCGAAATCCAACTGAATATGGCGGTCAAAAGCCGCCGACAGCACAATGGACAGTTACAGGGGCAGGTGTCGGGCTCATCATTCCCAATGATTCTTCAAAATCTCTGCCTGTTGTTACATCAGCGACAATTGGAAAAGTCATTGATATGGGATTATCTGATCCCTTTAATATGGGCGGAGCAATGGCACCTGCAGCAGCGGATACGATTATGGCTCATTTTCGCGACCTGCAAATGGAACCATCCGACTATGATTTAATTATAACGGGTGATCTTGGGAAAATTGGAAACGAAGTGGCGTATAAACTGCTTCAACAAAGCGGTCTAAATATCGAGAAAGACCATTTTAAAGATTGCGGCTTATTAATCTACAAAGAAGATCAGCCTGTTCAAGCAGGGGCAAGCGGTGCAGGCTGTTCAGCAACCGTTTTATATGGACATTTGTTAAATCAAATGAAAAAAGGCATTTATAAACGAATCCTTGTTGTAGCAACAGGAGCGTTGTTATCACCATTAACCTTTCAACAAAAGGAAAGTATTCCATGTATAGCTCATGCTGTTTCCATTGAACTAAATGGAGAAGAGGGGTGAATCGATGTTAGCGATGTTTTTTTGGGCCTTTATCATTGGTGGAATCATTTGTGTAATTGGTCAGCTCTTGTTTGATGTTGCTAAGCTTACGCCTGGACATACATTGAGCCTGCTTGTTGCGATTGGAGCTGTTTTAGGGGGATTAGGTCTTTATGAGCCATTAATCGATTTTGCCGGAGCAGGGGCTACGATCCCGATTACAAGTTTTGGTAACTCACTTGTGAATGGCGCCATGCAAGAAGCTGATTTGCATGGTGTTGTTGGAGTGTTAACAGGAATGTTTGAAGTGACGAGTTCCGGTATTTCTGCCGCCATTATTTTTGGGTTTATTGGAGCACTGCTTTTTAAACCAAAAGGATAATGAAGATAAGTCCCAATTTTCCTCATGGTCGGTTGGTTGCCTATACACTTTTTAATGAATTTTCATATGTTATTTATGAGAATAGATAAGTGAGGTGACTTATATATGTGGGGATTCGGATATGGCGGCTGCGGCTATGGCTACGGCGGCGGAGGATTCTACGGCGGTTCAACATTCGTTTTAATCGTTGTATTGTTCATCCTTTTAATCATCGTTGGTGCAAGCTTCTATTAATCGATGCTTCTATCAACAAGAGGGGTTGGTCAAATTTGGCCAGCCCTTTCTTTATGAATCAACTCACCAAACTTCACTTCCTTCATACAATAAAGTAGTTGAAAAAGGGAGTGAATCTCAAAATGGATAATGGTTTCTTTAAAAATATAGAAAAGAAAACAGGCGTAAACATGAAAGATATTTTTGACTTAGCCAATTCCTTGCAAAATGCGAATTTTAAAGATGAAAAAACGGTGAGAAATGTCATTCGCAGAGTTTCGCAAATTGCAAATAAACCAGTAAGCAAAGATGTAGAAGACCAGCTTGTTAAAACAATTATTAAAGACGGTAAATCACTTGACTTTAATACCATTGCAAATATGATGAATAAAAAAAAATAAGACTTGTTTCCGACTTGGAAACAGGTCTTTTTTTTACTATTTCATGTCTTTTTTAATGGCGCCAAAAAGCGTGAAGACTTTGCTTTTTTTCCTCTTCTTTTATCAGGAAGGGACAAATAAAGTTGTTCTTTTGCCCTTGTAACGGCCACATATAGAAGTCTTCTTTCTTCTTCAATGGCTCGTGAATCTCCATTGTTTAAAGCATAATCATGCGGAATGCTGCCGTCCACAGTGCCAATGATATAAACGGTATTGTATTCAAGACCTTTTGCCCGATGTATGGTACTTAACGTAATGGCGTCCGAAAAATGCTTCCGCATGTTTTTAATTTCTTTATTCATCGATGACATATGGGAGGCGTGATCTAATAAAGCATTGATGCTGTCAAAGTTCTTTGAGGCTACCTTTAAATCCTTTATGTCATCAGAGCCCTTCTCCAGTTTGCTGGCTTCGTCCCCTCTTTTCTTCAAAAAGTCTTGAAAGCCGATTTCTTTTTCGATTGTTTCAATTGCAGCTGAAGGGGATGAATATTTTAATCTTCGTGTCAATTCAACGACTTTCTTTACTTTCTTTTCCTGAAACTTATGAGTCAATTTCAAGTGGCCCAGTGCTTCGAGTAAACTGCAGTCATTTAAAATGCTGTTTGCCTTACAATCATTTACTGCGGATTGCTTTAAAAATAATGATGGAAGGATGTCGCTAAAGGCATGTGTGTCATCCTCGTTTAGGCTTAATTTTAAAAAGGCAAGAATACTTTTTACAATGCGTCTGTCATAAAAGGATTCAGCATCCGTATCAATGATAAACGGAAGATTCGAATTTGCCAGCCGCTCAAAAATCGCTCTCGACCCGGCATGGGTCCGAAATAAAATCGCAAAGTCAGAAGGTGATGCACCCATTGAGATTTTTTCTTGGATATCAGTTACGATCATTGTTGCTTCTTCTTCCTCATCATGAGGATAGAAAAGAACAGGTGCCGCCCCATTTGAAAATTGAGCTTTCATCTTTTTGATTTTTCGTGTTTTATTTAAGCGAATAATTTGGTTCGCTGTAGTAACAATCTCATGCGTTGATCGATAGTTTTGATCAAGTGTGATTACTTTTGCATCTGGAAAATCTTCTTCAAAAGAAAGTAAATAGCTTGGATCGCTGCCACGAAACGAATAGATCGACTGATCATCGTCTCCAACGGCACAGACATTTTGATGTTTACCTGATAAAAGTTTGATTAGCTCATACTGTACCTTATTAACATCCTGAAATTCATCAATTAAAAAATAACAAAACCGTTCTTGGTACTGATCAAGTAATTGGGGGGAAGCA
>JAUZQA010000243.1 GCA_030705665.1 Bacillota bacterium | reverse complement strand
TTGCCGCTTGCATTTGAAACAGTAATTGGCGGGGGTACGAAAAACGATCATATTTACAATATCCCAACCAATCGTTTAGGCTATTTATATGCGTATGCTCCCGCAGTGAACGAAAAAGGGAAGGTTACGTATGGAGAAGTTTATTTGATGTTAAAAGGAAACAGGAAATTTATTGTTATTAAAAATGTAACCTCTCAAGGGATCGGAGCATGGATTCCAGTACAGGACTATGTTTCCTTTGGATTCATTGCATCTGAAAGGCCGAGATAATGTATAATGGCTCCTGATTTATCTCAGGAGCTTTTTCCATCTCTTAAAAGAAAGGATTGCATCTGGTGCAATAGTTCGATAGGATGTTAACGGGTAAAGAAAGGAGCGATAGGTTTGGGCAGTCCAATTAATGAAAAAAATGCACAGGTTACGTTTTTAAAGCAACGTTTAAATATGTTTCTCGATGTTCTTGATGCAATCGATCCAGAAGAAACGGACCTCGATGATGTGGATCGTTTAATTGCCATTATTGATGAGTTAGAATCAAAATGCCGAGAATTTCAAAACCGCGAATGTGAAGAGTCTGTTTAAGCAGGCTCTTTTTTCTCTGCAAAAATCACGAAAATGTAACCGGTTTCGAGCTTATTCTTTTAATCCAGAGTCGTTAGGAGTATAATTGTAGCGAAAATAGTTGTAAAATTATAAATATATCCTTATTAGGATGAAAAGATCCAGCAAAGGGAGAGGGGTACAAGAATGAATTTAGCTAAGTTTGAAGAAAGCATGTACAAGTTAGTTGTTGAAACATCAACTAAACTTCCTAAAGATGTACGTCGTGCTGTGAAAGCAGCAAAGGAACAAGAAAACGCAGGTACAAGAGCAGCAATGAGTCTTGCTACCATCACAAATAATATCAAAATGGCTGATGATAATGTATCACCAATATGTCAGGATACAGGACTGCCAACCTTTAAAATAAAAACACCTGTTGGCGTAAACCAAATTCAATTAAAACAAGCTATTTATAATGCAGTTGCCCTTGCAACAAAAGAAGGAAAACTGCGTCCAAACTCCGTAGATTCCTTAACAGGTGAAAACAGCGGCAATAATCTTGGCGGAGGAACACCAGTCATTAAATTTGACCAATGGGAAGAAAACTATATTCAAGTGAAGCTTATTTTAAAAGGCGGCGGCTGCGAGAACAAAAACATTCAATACAGCCTTCCTTGTGAACTTGAAGGACTTGGCCGTGCAGGCCGTGACCTTGACGGGATCCGCAAATGTGTCCTTCACTCTGTATACCAAGCTCAAGGACAAGGATGCAGTGCCGGATTTATTGGAGTCGGAATCGGTGGAGACCGTTCTTCTGGCTACGATTTAGCAAAAGAGCAGTTATTCCGCTCAGTTGATGATGTTAATCCAAATGAGGACCTTCGCAAGTTAGAAGAATATATTTTGGAAAATGCCAATAAACTTGGAATTGGTACAATGGGCTTTGGCGGCGAAGCTACATTGCTTGGCTGTAAAGTTGGCGTAATGAACCGGATCCCAGCCAGCTTCTATGTTTCCGTTGCCTACAATTGCTGGGCATTCCGTCGTTTAGGTATAGCGGTGAATCCTGAAACAGGCGATATTCAGGAGTGGATGTATCAAGAAGGTGAAACAGTTGATTTTTCACAAACAGAAGCAGAAAAAGAAACAGCTGCTGCGTCGTCTGAAGAGGTGATCACTCTTCAAGCACCAGTTACAGAAGAACAAATCCGCAGCCTGAAAGTCGGTGACGTTGTTCAAATTAACGGTGTTATGCATACAGGCCGTGACGCAATCCATCATTACTTAATGACACATGATGCACCAATTGATTTAAATGGTCAAATTATTTACCATTGCGGCCCAGTTATGCTAAAAGATGCAGATGGCGTATGGCATGTGAAAGCTGCCGGTCCTACTACAAGTATCCGCGAGGAGCCATACCAAGGCGATATCATGAAAAAATTCGGAATTCGCGCTGTTATCGGTAAAGGAGGAATGGGACCTAAAACATTGGCCGCTCTTCAAGAACATGGCGGGGTATACTTAAATGCCATCGGTGGTGCAGCTCAATATTATGCAGAATGTATTAAATCTGTTGATGGAGTAGATCTTACCCAATTTGGTATTCCTGAATCCATGTGGCATCTAACAGTTGAGGGCTTCACAGCTGTCGTTACGATGGACTCCCATGGAAACAGCCTCCATGCAGATGTTGACAAATCTTCATTAGAAAAATTAACGCAGTTCAAAGACCGCGTATTTAACTAAGATTATTCTTCAAAAAGGGTAGGCTCCGAAAGGGGTCTATCTTTTTTTGCAAATAAAAAGGTGAAATGTAGAATCTTTATGTGGAGATGTAGAATCGTTACTAAAAGATGTAGAATCCCCAAGCATAGATGTAGAATCACTCTGTAAAGTTGTAGAATCATTGCAAAAAGATGTAGAATCCCAAGCAGATGTAGAATCCTTATGTAAAGATGTAGAATCGATACTAAAAGATGTAGAATCCCCAAGCATAGATGTAGAATCACCCTTTAAATATGTAGAATCATTGCAAAAAGATGTAGAATCCCAAGCCCATGTAGAATCGCATTGAATAGGTGTAGGATCAATAAATTGATTAACGTACACAATAATTTCTTTTTTAAATGAAGGTATCCCAATAAATTTCAAGAAGTCTTTACTATTAAGAATAAAGGAGGTCAATACTTGTTTGAAAAAAATTTAACAAAACCATTAGTTTTGGAACAGCATGAGGCACTATTGAGGAGATTGTTTCAACCCCACCCAATACGGCCTGTAGTAGATGTTAAGAAAGATTGAAAGCTGGATACAATGGCGAAAAAACAATTAACTATTTTCTAGGATTACTCCCATCAGAAAAATTCCATATCTTTCATAATATTCGATTGCCTGCAGAAAAGGGCTTTTTCGAGATTGATACCTTCCTTTTATCTCCAAAATTTTCTTTTATCAATGAAGGAAAAAATTATTCAGGAACTCTCCTTCTGGAACGGAACCAATTAACTCAAGAAGTAAACGGTGAGAAAAAAGTTTACGAAAACCCCCTTGTCCAAGTTAGTCGCCATAAAATTCTCCTGAAATATTGGTTTGAGAAAAATCAACTTCCTATCGTTCCTTCTGAACATTTTGTATGCTTTAGCAATACCTCCTCAACCATAAATATTTCTCCAGGTTATTTAGAAGCAGAGAAAAGAGTGTGTAAAGCAAATGACTTGATTAGGAAAATTACCGAACTTGAAAATTTTTATAGAAATGTAACTATTGATCAAGAGGGCATCGCGAAAATAAAAAAGCTCATCTTATCACAACATGTTCCCCGTAGAATGGAGATATTAAAGGAATACAGAATTCATAAAAAGGAAATTCTGACTGGCGTCCAATATCCATTTCCAGAATGTGATTTTATTCCAATGAATTACAAATGGGGCTTTTGGGAATGTCCTAAATGCCATTTCCGTTCACGAGATGCCCACTTACAAGCTATTAATGATTATTTTTTAATTATTGGACCCACAATAACTAATTCTGAAATTAGCGAATTCCTTCATCTCCCGTCATCAAGAGCAGCGACAAATTTATTCTCCCATTTGAATCTTCCCTTTACAGGAAAAACTAAAGATCGTGTTTATTATTTAGCACTTTCAAAATACCCCATAAAATCATAATCCCTTATAATTCCAATCATGTTTTTCCAAATATAACAAACAATAAGAAAAAGCAAAAATAGGGGGAACATGGAAATGCGGGTATTAAGCTATCTTGTCATTTTTTTTGCAATGGTAATAGGACCAACTTATGCACATGCCTTGTCCAATCAACCCATCCATTGGGGCTTTAAGAAAGGTGTAAATGAACAGCAGGCAGAAGCAGGACCCCAGCTTGATGCTGTTTTAGAAAAGTATGGCGGTTTTTATAAGGGTGACCCAAACTCGAAGATCTTATATCTTACTTTCGACAACGGCTATGAAAATGGCTATACGCCAAAAATCTTGGGCGTATTAAAAAAGGAAAAGGTTCCAGCTACTTTTTTTGTCACAGGACATTACTTGGAATCCCAGCCAAAGCTTGTAAAACAAATGGTAAAAGAAGGCCATATTATTGGAAATCATTCGTGGTTTCATCCTGACCTAACAACTAAAAGTGACGACAGAATAAGAGAAGAATTGGAAAAAGTAAAAATCGCTACGAAAAAACTGACAGGTCAAAAGAAAATGAAATATGTCCGACCTCCAAGGGGAGTTTTAAGTGAAAGAACGTTGAAAGTGGCAAAAGCTGCAGGCTATACACATGTTATGTGGTCACTGGCTTTTGTTGATTGGAATGTCAACCACCAAAGAGGATGGAAGTATTCCTATGACAATATTATGAGGCAGGTTCATCCTGGTGCTGTCATCCTTTTACATACCGTCTCAAAGGATAATGCTGATGCATTGGATAAAGTTATTAAAGATTTGAAAAAGAAGGGCTACAAATTCAAAAGCCTTGATGATTTTCCAAAGAAAAAATAATGCCTGCACAAAGCCGAATCTATATGGAATTCGGCTTTTTATCTATCGTTGAAAACATGCTATAATAACGGGAAATACGAAAAGGATGGAAAATTACGTGTGGCAGGAAAAAGTCCAAATTGAAGGACCTTATAATTTTGATCGGGTCTTGGAAAGGCATTCGTTGGACCCGCTGAACATCATTGATAGAAATATCCGTTACATAAAGGTTCCGGTTATGTTATACGATGAACCGCATGTTGTTGAAGTCAAGGCAATCGGAACAATCGAAACGCCAGCTTTTATTTTAAAAGGCCAGGATTCACTATCCGCTTTGATGGATAGAGTGTCAGAAATTTTTCAATGGAATGTGCCCCTAAAGCCAATTCTGGAGCATTTTCAAAAAACGGATCTGAATGAACTTTTTATTGAACATATCGGGACACCGCTAGTTCTCGATTTTGACGTGTTTGGCTGTTTATTAAAATGTATTATTCATCAGCAATTGAATTTAAAATTTGCTTACACCCTAACAGAACGGTTTGTTAAAACTTTCGGTTTTGAACAGGATGGCGTCTGGTTTTATCCAAGTCCTGAAACAGTTGCAGGACTTAAGGTGAGTCAATTGCGGGAACTTCAGTTTAGCCAAAGAAAAGCAGAATATGTGATTGGTGTTGGCAAGGCTGTTGCAGAGGGTGAACTTAATTTAGAATCGCTAAAACAGGCAAGCGAGGAAGAAATATTTAATCATTTAATTAAGCTTCGTGGGGTGGGGAATTGGACCATCCAAAATCTCCTGCTGTTTGGGCTTGGAAGGCAAAATCTTTTTCCAACTGCAGATATCGGGATTCAAAATGCTTTGAAAAAACTATATAAGCTTGAGCAAAAGCCATCCCTGGAGCAAATGGAGCAATACAAAAAAGACTGGGAGCCATACTTGAGCTATGCTTCTTTGTATCTATGGAGAAGCATTGAATAATTTGGAGTGAAGAAAATGAAAAATGAACAAACAGTAAAAATCAAGCCAAAACAAACCTTTCCGCTCACGATCAAACGTCTTGGCATTAATGGAGAAGGCGTTGGTTATTTTAAAAAGCAAGTGGTGTTTGTTCCAGGTGCCTTGCCAGGTGAGGAAGTGGTTGTTGAAGCCACAAATGTACAGGCAAAATTTGCTGAGGCAAAAATAAAAAAGATACGCATTCAATCGCCCTATCGCGTAAAACCTATATGTCCCGTTTATGAAATTTGCGGGGGCTGCCAGCTGCAGCATTTGCGATATGACCAGCAGTTGAAGGAAAAACGTGATATCGTGGTTCAATCACTTGAGCGTCATTCAAAGCTCAATATCGATACTCTAGATATCCGCGATACGATCGGAATGGAAGATCCATGGGGGTACCGAAATAAAAGCAGCTTTCAAGTAGGAGAGAAAGACGGTAAAGTTCTTGCTGGATTGTACGGTTTGAACTCACATAAGCTGATAGATATTGACCAATGTGCGGTTCAGCATACCCATACAACAGAAGCTACCGTAACGGTGAAGCAAATTCTCGAGGATTTACATATTCCAATTTATAATGAAAAAACAAAAAAAGGGATTGTCCGAACAATTGTTACACGGGTGGGGATCCAAACCGGTGAGCTGCAGGTCGTTCTAATTACTTTGCAAAAAGAAATTCCAAAGATGGGTACTTTAATAGAGGAAATTCAAAAACGTTTACCAAATGTGAAATCCATTATTCAAAATATTAATGGACAAAATACTTCACTCATTTTTGGAGATGAGACAAGGGCATTAGCTGGCGAGGAGTTTATCCAAGAAACACTTGGTGATCTCCAATTTGAATTGTCTGCCCGAACGTTCTTTCAATTGAATCCAGTCCAAACAGTGGTCCTTTATAATGAGGTCAAAAAAGCTGCCGATTTAACAGGAAATGAAAAAGTAGTGGATGCATATTGCGGTGTCGGTACAATTGGGTTGTGGCTGGCAAACCAGGCAGGAGAAGTTCGTGGAATGGACATCATCCCAGAGTCGATTGATGATGCAAAGAAAAATGCAAAACGCCATGGCTTCACCAATACCAAATACGTACCAGGTAAAGCAGAAGAGGTTC
>JAUZQA010000242.1 GCA_030705665.1 Bacillota bacterium | reverse complement strand
GTGTTGGATTTGTCACACAACAGAGACCTGCCTGCGGTGTAATGGCTGCTTCTTTGTATAGATCATTTGCAGTATCTAAATAACCCATATGACTCTCTCCCATTTTGTTATATTGAAATATTTATTAATAGAGTAGCACTCGGAATGTACATAGTCTATGGAGTATTATGTAGTTTTTGATGATTAAATACAGTGGAAGCAAAAAAACGAAGCCGTTTTTTATCAACGGTTCCGTTCTTCTCATTCATGTAGGAATACGATCACCTAACAATGTATTTCAAATGGATTACATACTTTTATGTAAGATTTCTAAAACAGTTCTTAATTCTGCTACAGGTATTTGACCAGGAGCGGATGCATTTTTACCTGCACCAAATGTAAAGGCTGATCCAAATACTTCACTTGCTAAACGGCTGATCACGCCTGTACCGCCCATTGACATGGTAATGATCGGACGATCTGCATACTGTTTCTTCATTGTGTTGGTTGCATCGAGCAATGTCAGCACGTCCTCAACAGAAGTTGGCATGACAGCGATTTTGGGGATATCAGCACCATTCTCCTGCATTTTTCGAAGACGAGCAATAAGTTCTTCTTTTGGCGGTGTTTTAAAGAAATCATGATTGGACATGACCACAAATACTCCGTTTGCTTTGGCCATTGAAACGATGGCCTGAACTTCCTTTTCTCCAGTAAATAACTCAACATCCACGAGGTCGATATTTTTGGTAAGAATAGCTGTCCGATTCAACTTAACATATGTTTCGTTACTAATCTCTTTATTTCCGCCTTCTTTATGAGTTCGAAATGTAAACAGAAGCAATACATCTGTAAACAAATTTCGCAAATCAGCCAACAGCTCTTTTACGGCAGCTAAATTTTCTATTTCTTCATAAAAATCAGCGCGCCATTCCACTACATCCGGCCGAAGATCCTTTACAAGTTCAGCTTCTTCGACAATCTGTTCTTTTGTTTTTCCTACAAGTGGAACAATAATTTTCGGCGTTCCTTCGCCCACTGTCAGATGTTTAATTTTTAAAGTGCTCATTTCAATTTCCCTCATTTTCAAAAGAGTTGTCTGAGTAATATATAAATCTTAAAATCCAAGATCTTTTAGTCCAAAATTTTTTCATTTTTCTATTAGATTGTAACACAACTCTATCAATTATTAGCCATCCATTTGAAGGAGATTCTCAACTTGACCTTTAAATTTTTTCTCAAACATATTTTACGTTTAAGCCTATTGGTCAAGGGAATAATAAAAATTGTTGTTGATTAAAATCAAGAAAGGAGAGATTCACATGCCACAAGGAGCTACTGAAACAAGCACCTTAAAAGTTGGGGATCAGGCACCTGATTTCACTTTAGGAGCCCATGGTGATCGGAGTGTTACTTTGAGCGAATTCCGGGGCACAAAAAATGTATTTCTTTGTTTTTACCCATTAGATTGGACCCCAGTTTGAGGCGCGCAAATGCCTTCTTACGAGGATGATCTTTCTCGTTTTGAAGAGTTTGATACCCAGGTCTTGGGTATTTCAGTCGACAGCGTCCCTAGCCATGATGCATGGGCAAAATCAATTGGAGGAATTTCCTATCCGCTTTGTTCTGATTTCTATCCGCATGGAGAAGTATCTGAAAAATATGGCGTCCTTCGCAAAAACAAAGGCGAAGCGGCATACGGAGCTTCTGAACGTGCCCTTTTTATCATTGATAAACAAGGCATCGTTCAGTGGATTGATGTTCATCCAATTGGTAAACAGCCTGATAATGAAGAGTTGTTTGATGTTTTACGAAAACTTTAAATTGATAATTTAGTAAGCAGCAAATAAGGAGGATGTGTATGGAACTCTCAAGAAAAGCTATCCCATATACACCCAGCACGAAGCCATTGCATGAAATGACCATCATGATTGTTTCCACTTCCGGCGTTCACTTGAAGGATCAGGAGCCTTTTAACACAGACCCCTCTCAAGGGGATGCCACCTTCCGCATCATTCCGGGAGATGTGGATGCAAAGGATTTAACGGTCACCCATGCAGCCCCAAAGGAGCATTATAATACAGATGCTCCGAAAGAGGATATTAACTGCGTGTTCCCTATCGACCGATTAAGAGAAATGGTGAATGATGGAGACCTTGGCGGTGTAGCTGAAAAACATCTAACTATGATGGGCTATTCCATGAGGTTGAACAAAATTAATAATGAAACCATTCCTGCACTTGTAAAAGAAGTGGTTCGTTCCAAAGCGGACGCGTGTCTATTAACTGCGGGCTGACCGCTCTGTCATCGCACTGTAGTTACAGTGCAGCGCGGGATTGAATCACAAGGAATTCCAACAACCTTAATTACATTGGACGTTGAACAATCCAGCTTGATGAGACCGCCACGTGCTATTCATCCAGTAGGATTCGTATTTGGGCATTCATTAGGTAAGCCTCATGATAAAACAACACAAATGAATGTATTAAAGGCAGCACTGGGCGAGTTAAATGAAAGACAAGAGCCGGGGCATATTCATGATTTGCATTTCCCAACCTATTAATACTTGGAAAAAGGGATGGCAGTTCTGCCATCCCTTCCTTTATCAGTAAAATCCCAGAAATAGTTTTAGTAAAAATTTATACACTCAATGCATCCTTATTCGAGCATTTCCCGACTGCTTTGCCTAATCTCCAAATGAGTTGAAATAATGACCTTCTTTGCGATTTTTCGATCGGTCATTCGTTCAAGCAGCAGGTCTACTGCTGATTCACCCATAAATTCTGTATAAACTTTAACCGTACTTAAAGCAGGGAAAACATATTTTGAGACACTAATATCGTTAACGCCAATAATGCTAACCTTCTCTGGAACTGGAATATTCTCCTCATGAAGTGCCCGTAAACATCCGATTGCCATTGAATCATTGCCAACGAAAAAAGCTGATGGCAGATTTTCGCCATGATCATTTATAGCCTGTTTCATTAATTTGTACCCATCATTTACGGAAAATGATCCAATATAGACGTATGAAGGGTGGAACAGCTGCTTTTGATTAAGATAACTTTCAAAGGTAACCTGTCTTGGGTCAGCGATCACAACAGGGTCATCCTTAAAAGTTTCCTTTCCTCCGATAAACCCAATTTTGTCATGTCCATGTTTAAGAAAGTAATCGATAACGTTAATAGTTGCCCTTTCAAAATTACTTACGACAGAATCGTAAACATCTTCATCTGGAGAACAATCCACAAACACAATATTTTCTGTAACAGTCCGAAGTTCCTCTGCCTGCTTTTGGCTAAACTTTCCAATGGCAATAACCCCGTTTATCTCTTCACCCTGAATTGCCGCCAACTCATCAAGAGAGGCTTTTCTCGTTTGCAGCTTGTGAAATTCACATCGTTTTTCAACTCCCAAGCGAATTGACATATAGTAAAGATCATCCAATTCCTCTTCCTCTGTATACCAGTTCACAATAGCAATTTGATAGGTTGATGGACGACGCTCAGATTTTTTTCGATAGGATAGTTCTTCTGCCGCCTGAAAAATTTTCTTTTTCGTTTCATCACTTACCGAAAGGGAGGAATCATAATTTAGAACCCTCGACACGGTGGCAATCGATACACCGACACGTTCGGCAATGTCCTTAATAGTAGCCATCTTTATTCCCCATTCTAACAATTGTACTCGCTAAGAACATATTAATATAACATGAAACTACGGTCAATTTTTACTAAAATTTTACTCGATTCCTTACCTTACAATGGGGATAGCTTCCCACTCCCAAAAAATGAAGGAGCCAATTTGGCCCCTCTAATTTCGAAAAAATTATCATTGCCAACTTCTTCGACAATCTCAGTAATGGGAATTTGTGAACTATCTAATAATTCTACCCTTTATTGCTTCAACAATGAATCGATTAAAAGCTTTTTGCCCTTTTTCGTCCCGTTTATATACCCCGGCATCTTCCAAAACCCGTAAAAACTTAAGACCTACTTCTTTTTGTACGATATCTTTTATTCGCTCGGCTGATAATTCATTTTGATATTTTTCTTTTAATTCATTTGCCCATTGAGTGTGATAGCCTTCAATCTTATTCGGCTTTTCTAATAGATAGTTCTCTACTTCTTGAAGTTCCTTCTTCAACCGAGCCGGTAAAACAGCAAGCCCCATCACTTCAATTAAGCCAATATTTTCTTTCTTAATATGGTGGACATCAGCGTGAGGGTGGAAAATCCCAAGCGGATGTTCATCACTTGTGCGATTATTGCGTAAAACAAGATCTACTTCATACTTGCCGTTTCGCATGCGTGCAATCGGGGTAATGGTATTATGTCTTGTGTCATCCGTGTAAGCAAGGATGTTTGCATCAGGGTCACTGTAGTTTTTCCATTGTTCCAATATAAACTCACAGGCATCGATTAGTTCATTTTTATCATTTCCTTGTAACCGAATAACCGACATCGGCCATTTAACTGTTGCTGCTTTTAGGCTAGGATAGCAAGGAAGAGTAAAGTTAACTTCATCCACTGCCTTTGCCATGGCAAATTCATAGTTTCCACCTTGATAATGGTCATGAGTCAAAATGGAGCCGCCGACGATGGGTAAATCAGCATTGGAACCGACAAAATAATGAGGGAACTTTCCGACGAACTCTAGTAATCTTTCAAATGTTTCACGATTAATCACCATATCCCGATGCTCAGCTGATAAAACTATGCAGTGTTCATTATAATAAACATACGGAGAATATTGCAGAAACCAAGGTTCATCTGTTAGCTCAAGCCCGATCATCCTGTGGTTTGAGCGGGCTGGATGGCCGATTCGACCGGCATATCCCTCGTTTTCAACGCAAAGCAAACATTTCGGATAGTGAGAAGAAACTGTTTTTCTTTCTTTTTCTCTGGCAATCTCCTTCGGGTCTTTTTCTGGCTTTGATAAATTAATAGTGATATCTAAATACCCATATGGAGTATCAGCTTTATAGTTGATATTTTTCTCAATTCTTTTCGTCTGAATGTAATTGCTGTTACGGCTAAGATTATAAAAATAGTCTGTAGCCTTTTCGGGCGTAATTCTATATTTTTCATAGAAGATTTTATTTACATCAGAAGGCTTTGACATAAAAACATTCATAATCTTACTGCTTAAAATTTCCTTCTCATCGAGCAAATCCTCGATTACACTCTCTTGAACAGCAAACAGCATTAATTCATCCAGAAGGTCGGGAATATCATTACCTTTTATTTGTGCTTGCACGATATGTTCCGGAAACTCGACAATCCCTAACAATGACATAACCTGATTTCGGGCATAAATCTTATCCTCCGGTTGAATCATATCCAACGTAACGGCATATTGAACAAGCTGTTCTAATGCGGTGTATACGTCCATTTTCAAAATCTCCATTCTTTAATAAGATTTTTGGCCCGTACTCAGTTCAATTTCATTTGCCCCGTCCCCAATACTGGCAACATAGAAAGTAGCCTCGTAGCCAATCTTCGTTAGATAGTCACTGCCTACAGTTGAAATAAACTTTTCTACAGTATCTTCTTTGACTATCGCAATCGCACATCCGCCAAAGCCAGCCCCTGTCATCCGCGCACCAACTGTCCCCTCCTGTTTCCAGGCAGCTTCAACAAGTGTATCCAGTTCTACTCCTGTTACCTCGTAATCGTCCCTTAGTGAAACATGAGAAGCGTTCATTAAAAGTCCAAACTGCTCCAGGTCTCCGCTTTTTAACGCCGATAATGCTTTTAATGTCCTTTGATTTTCATAAACAGCATGCTTAGCCCTTTTTGTTAAAATATCATCGTGAATGTGAAACTTGATGCTCTCAAACTCTTCAATCGTTAAATCTCCTAAACTAGAAATATCTTCAGCCAATTGAAGCCGTTTAAGTGCTTCATCACACTCACTTCTTCTTTCATTATATTTAGAATCAGCAAGCTCTCGTCTTTTGTTGGTATTCATTATCATGATTTTGTAACCTTCCAAATTTAGTGGAGCATATTCATATTTCAAGGTATTGCAGTCAAGCAAGATCCCGCAATTTTCTTTGCCCATGCCTACGGCAAATTGATCCATGATCCCACTGTTTACCCCGATATATTCATTCTCCACTTTTTTTCCGGTCTTCACTAAATCCAACCTCTCGATCTCAAGATCAAACAATTCATTCACAATCACACCTGTCAGCATTTCGAGTGAAGCTGAAGAAGAAAGGCCTGCACCATTTGGAATATTTCCGAAAATGAGGACATCCATGCCATAAGGCATTGCCCAGCCAGCTTCCTGAATATACCGAATCATACCCTTCGGATAATTCGCCCAGTTATGATTTTTATCATAATCCAAATGGTCAAGCTGAAATTCAATGACTCCCTTTTTTTCAAAATTAAGCGAGTACATTCTAACTGTTCGATCTTCTCTTTTCCGAGCAAGCCCATAAGTGCCATAGGTAATCGCACAAGGAAAAACATGACCGCCGTTGTAATCTGTATGTTCACCAATTAAGTTAATTCTTCCCGGAGAAAAAAACGAACGAAGCTTTTGGCTTTCATTACTTGGAAATGTTTCTTCAAATTTTTTCAGCAAAAAGTTCATATCCATGGAACGTCTCCAACTCTCTTTTAGAATTTTTATTTTCAAACATCTTTAGACTTATTCTATATAACAAGTAAAATC
>JAUZQA010000241.1 GCA_030705665.1 Bacillota bacterium | reverse complement strand
TTCACTTAAACTAATGGGGGCATTACTGGAACAACGGTAATGCTTTTTTCTTATTGAAGTAACGTCTCAGGATAGTTTAAGTTCAATCCTTCACATTCTTTAAAAGCATCTTCTCAGCTTTTTATTCTGTTATAATATATTTACAGTTTTAAATGGCAAAAGGGAGATAAACATGACTAATTTTTTAGAAATAAAAGAATTGATCCAAAATCGAAGAAGCATTCGTAAATATAAAGACATCGACGTATCCAACGAGGACATCTTAGATATCCTCGATTGTGCACGATACGCACCGAGTGATACAAACTCCCAGACCTGGGAATTCATTGTCATTAAAGACCGGGAGAAAATCAAAAAGATTGAAGAAATGACGTGGGATGCGCTTCGCAAGCGGGCGGGAGAAGCGGAGGAAAAAGGGCTTAAAAAAGAAGCAAAGCTTTTGCTTCGTTCATTCGGTCCTTACGCCACCGCCTTTTCAGGCGCACCGGTGCTGATTATTTGTTTGGCTACACCATACAATTCAAAGTTCAAAGCAAAAATATTCGATCCCATCAGACTCGTGGACGAGTCCGTTTGGCGTGAAGAAGGAATTAAATCGAGTTGTTTAGCATCGCAGAATCTGATGCTCGCAGCATACGCGAAGGGTTTGGGAACATGCCCAATGACAGGTCCGGTATTGTTAATCCAAGATAAAATACGGGCATATTTGGGGATAGAGGGCGAGAAAGAAATAAACATGGTGATTGCACTCGGAAATCCAGCGGAAACTCCGAAGAGAATAGCACGGAAGGAAGTAAGTGAGATTTCTATCATTATCGAATAAGGTTCGCAATTGCGAGCCTTATTTTTTTGTTGTCACAAAAATTTTTCATGTTATTATTTTGCGCGTGAAGGAAACGTAGTTTTCTTCACGGAGAAAAAAGAGGAAAACAATCGAAAGTTTGGGACGCAAAGCTACAGGGGCTTCATGCTCACACCATCAGCATGAAACGAACGTAGTGAGTTTCATGTCGCCAACTACCTCCTAAATACTATGAGGAAGTGTATATCATGAAAAGACAAATTATAGTTCTTTGATCCATTATACAATTTTTGATAATTGCACCGATGCCAAAAAATAATTTCTCTTTAGGGAACAGGAATGTTCCCTTTATTTTTTATGGTTTTAGCTGGTTAATTGAAGCTAGTAAAGAAATTATTAATTTTTCTAAAGTAAACATTGTGAAGTTCTTCACTTAAACTATTGGATCAGTTTAGTTTAAGTGCATTTCTTCACAAATTTTAACTCCTTCACTTATTATTGCGGGCTAACGGACTGGACTGTTAAACAGATGAAGTATTCATAGTATATAGAGTAAAATTTATAAACGACAGGTAATACTAAAAATAAAAAAAGGAATCAAGTTATGACCAGTGAAGATAGTTCAACCTTATCCATGAGTTTACATAGCAACCTTAAAGTTATATCAAAACAATTTCAGGGGTTATCCAATCTGAAAATCCGAAAATTAAACGTCGGGGAAGATATAAAAACAGAAGCTGCCATTATTTATATGGACGGTATTACAAATACCCAAAACATTCAAGAGAATATCTTAGCCCCTTTATTAAAAATGAAGAGGATTGAAAGTATTGAGTCTGTAATAAAAAATCATCTATCCATTATTGACGTAAACGTTGAGTCTTCAATTGATGAGGTTATAAACGGTCTAACAAAAGGTAAATGCTTAGTTTTAATCGAAGGCTTCATTCAGGGAATTCTTGCAGATGTCGCAAATTGGCAAACAAGATCCGTGTCAGAACCTAATACGCAACGAACAATTAAAGGTAGCATGGTTGGATTCAATGAACAGCTGAAGGTTAATTTAAATCTTTTGCAGAATATGATCCAGACACAGAAACTGAAAATAGAATCATATCAAATTGGAAATGATTCTAAAACGGATGTGGCGTTACTGTTTATGGATGGATATGTTGATAAAAAGGTACTTGAAAGAGCAAAAAAGAAAATGAAAGAAATCGATGTAACGTATTTATTGGAAGCTCGTGTCATTGAAGACGCATTAGAGGAGAAAAAAACGTTATTCCCCTTAGTTTTTACGTCCGAGCGTCCTGATGTAACAGTATCCGCTTTATATGAGGGACGAGTCGTCATTATCGTAAATGGTTTACCTTTTGTATTGATAGTGCCGTGTCTCTTTATCCATTATTTTCAGCAACCAGATGAATACAATTCAAAAGCTGGGCGTTTTGGAATTCGAATTTTCCGATTGTTCAGTTGGTTTTTGGCACTCCTATTGCCTGCTATTTATATTGCCATTACTCGATTTCATACAAGTTGGTTTCCTTCTCCATTTGACAAAAAATTATTATCGAATACAGATACACTACTACCGTTTGTATGGGAAACCATGTTTATCTTATTTATTTTTCATTCGCTTCTTGAAGCAACTTTACGAATTCCCAAAAATACCACCTTACTCGTTACGTTAATTGGAACAATCACTATCGGAGAGACCGCTGTTTACGCCAAAGTCATTCACCCTTTAACAATGATCGTGGTCGGTGTAAACTTTTTGACAAGTATGCATATTGCCAGCGGTGGCTTATGGGGTTCTCTAGTCTTACTGCGTCTTGTCTTTATATTGGTTGGAAATTTTTTTGGAGTGACAGGGATACTCTTTGGTTTTCTTTTATTAATTACTTACATGGCATCTATTAAGTCAATTGGTGTTCCCTATTTAGCTCCTTTCATCCCGTTTAGTCTGCGTGAAATGAAAGACGTATTATTTAGAGGGGATTTACGAGGACTGATTAACAGTAAACATTCCTATCCACATAAGCGAAATAACGAAAAGTGAACAACTGTATCATTTTTATTCCAAAAACGATACAGTTTAAATTTGTTAACGGCCAATTCGCCTTTTTTCTTCAATCCGCATATGTCATATAAAATTTGAGGGATTCAGGACGAATACCCAGGAATTTATCCCAAAAACGCATATGCTCTAATGAAAAATGAATTGAGGAGGATGAATATGATTCCTTATAATAATATAAATAATATTGCTCATTATCCGATTGATGAAAGAATTGGTTTAGGTGGACCAGGATCAGGATTTGGATTTTCACCAGGGCTAGGTTTAGGGGGACCAGGATCAGGGTTAGGGTATGGACCAGGACTCGGTTTTGGTGGACCTGGTATTGGACCTGGTTTTTATCCTGGTATTGGCTTAGGGGGACCAGGATCAGGGATTGGATTTTCACCAGGGCTAGGTTTAGGTGGACCAGGATCAGGATTTGGTTATTATCCAGGACTTGGTTTTGGAGGACCTGGAATTGGATATGGCTATCCATACCCATATCACCACCATCATCACTACCATTATTAAAAATTGTTGATATTGGAGTTCAAATATAATTTGAAGTTTATATAAAACAGGCGTTGCTACAATAAATAGACACGCCTGTTTCTTCTGGGGAAATGGTGAAGATTGATGGATTTATAGCTGGAAATTACATTATAATGCAAATTCAAGCAAACAATCTTAAATTTTAAGATTTAAAAATTCGATAATTTCTTCAACATGTTGATCTTTTAGATAGTTTCTGTATAGGTTACTGGATAATTTAACGGGATCACCAAAAAAGTATCTTTCATATTGGGTTTGCCTTGTACCAAATGAACTCATCGTTAGATCCCATGCCAAACGGAATAGTTTAACACGATCCACGGCATTCATACTATCGGCTTGAAGATATTGATCCAATTCTGCCCTAATTTCAGAACCAAAGGCTTTTTCGGTGGGTAATGAAACCATTCCGCTTGCTCCAATTAACTGTATAATTTCGCTGAAACGGGGATAAATTTTCGGGAAAATATTACTAGCCACTTGTAATGGTATCATGCTGGGACGCATATAACCCCATTCATCTAATTCTGCATCATTTTCTGACTTCTCTAATAGTGCTTTCATAGTCTCAAGTCCAATGATAATTTCCGAAAGCTTTTCTTGTATATGTTGATACTCACCAACGTTTATAGTCTTGACAATAAGTTGTGCAACTCCAAGAGTAAATTCTGTTTTTACAATTTGTCTAGTCACAACTTGATGATAGGCAAATTGATAAAAGGAACTTTGAAGAAGGAAATCAGTAGCAGCTTCTACATTATCGTAATAAAAAACCCGATCCCATGGAACCAAAACATTGTCAAAGACAACGATTGAATCCATTTCTTCATATCTTGAACTTAATGGATGATTAAAAGAAGAATCTCCTCCAACAAAAGGTTCCCTGCAAATAAACTTTAATCCTTTCGTATTTGAAGAGATAGAAAAGGCGAACGCCTCGCTGGGATCAAAAAACACTCTTGGAGCTGAAAAAACTAAAACTTCATCCGTTAAGCCACCTTGAGTGGCAAGCAAGCGGGCACCTTTTATAACCAATCCTTTTTCATTTCGATCTACAACTTTAGCGGAAATTGGCTCATTCGAAAATCCCAAATAGACTTGGGAACGATTGACCTGGGGAGTAATAAAGGTATGTGTAAATGAGAGGTCATGTTCCATAGCCCTTTCGTATAAGGATAGAATATTTTCAGGGAAACAATTTTCCCTGTCTTTTAAAATGGCTGAGGAGGAAGCAAAGCTCATAACTACAGTATTCATATAGTCAGGACTTCTTCCCATCATTCCATGAGTGATTTTTGCCCAGTGTTCCATCATCTTTCTTCTTTTCTTTAAATCCTCTTTTGTTTTTGGCTGTAAATAGGAAAGTCCGACAGGTTCTTCTTTATCGGGTAAAAAGAAGGTCATCTCCTTTTTTAGAGCAGGTTCATTTTGTAAATCATAAAGGGAAGCTTTTGCTTTAAGAACCCCTTTAAAGGCAGGATGTTCTGAAATTTTCTCATTAATTTTTTCACCATCAAACCAAATTTCATTTTCTAGCTTATTTAAACGATCAATAAAATCTTTTCCGTTAAGGATTCCCATTTTCACCCATTCCTTTTGTAGTAATTATCCAAGAGAAATCGTACTAGTTTGGCTAGTACATTCTATTGGAAAACTTAGTCGCTTGTTCCTATTGGAAAAGCCTTGTTTAAAATTGAGGAAAATGTACAATCTAAATGCATTCTTCAATGCTTTGGGGAGTTAAATTACAAGGGTTTTTGTTTATTTGGGAAGTTTGTATATAAAGTATAGAGTCATTACCATAACAACGGTCATATCAGGGTACCTTGAACCAAAAAAATCCACCGAAAGTCGGTGGATTCAAGTAATTAATTTTCCTGGTAGAGAGGTGGTATCAACTTTCCTTACTAAAGCTATAATCAAGCGTGAAAATAAAAAAGTAATGGTTATGGTCCAAAAACTAGTGAATGATGTCCATCCTTTTTTAAATTTGATTAAGTCCGTTTTCTTTTCTATAAAATGCTCTGTTACCGACATCGAAATACTAAAACATAAAGTCTTAATAAGGATACCCACAATATTAGAGCTTTTAGTGACTTGGTTATAGAACACACACGCTATGGGATGAAGCAAATAATCAAATCCAAAGCTGATATTAACAGGTTTCAAAAGAGTAACTGGATATTTTAAGTATCCCATTTTCACAACTATTGTATCTAAGATTGAAGAAAAAAAACATTCAATAGAAATATAATCAGCCAATCTTTTACAGGTTGTTTTCTAATTAGTTTTATAAAAATGATGATACCGAATACTAATAAAAAACATAATATATTCTTTTCTACAGATAGCTTTTTCATAATAACACCTCTAAGAGGGAATATTCCCTTCATTATAGGTTTGTTATTAAAGAAATTATTTTTACAAATTCTATGACTAGAGGAACAAATAACCTATGTTTCTAAAAAAAATCTAACACCAAACGATTATTCTGAAGGGTGTGGTTTGGGCTGGGATACTTTTTGTTACAGATCCATAGATAACAATAAGATTTCTGTTCTCAGGGCTTCTTGAAAAGGGCTGCCCATTTGTTAGTATTATTTGAGTATATGGAGATACATTTAATCTTAATCGTCCATCACTGCTTTCCAACTGACTATCAAAAAAATCCACTTTTACATTTTGATACGGACTTTCTTTTACCATGACAAGAGCAGGATACTGTGGTGGGTATATAAGGAGAGCAGGAGCATTCCCATCATAATAGCCAGTTACGCTATCTCCAACAGCCACCACTGCATGGTCTACAAAGTAAGTTGTTGGTGAAACAACGAAATTTACTATTGCTCCCAATCCATTCTCTAAAGTCATTAATTTATAACAGCCTTCTGCTTCGCAATTTTGTCCCATATTAAAATCACTAATCTTGGTGACGGTCCCATGAAAGGAATTAAATTTTACCATATTTGATACCCCCGATGCTTTAAGGAAGTTAGCGGACCTATATCCACAAAAAAATAGGCATAGTTACTGTGTATAGAATATGAGGTAAAAGCCTACATTGACTGTGTTGCTGCCCATAAAGGTTATGAAAACTTTTTATTTAGTGTTGCGGACTGAATAATAAAAAGGTGAATGTAAAACCAACGTTGCTGTAAGTCTACAATGATTTTTATTTTTATAAGAAATAACTATCCTTGTGGGTAAATACACATTTCTTAGAGAACAAGTTTATAGGTCAATGACTAGAGAATATGAT